>JBEBGB010000295.1:0-6139 GCA_040081675.1 Vicinamibacterales bacterium | reverse complement strand
CAACCCTCATCGCGTGTGCAGCAAGGCTGCATCAATTCAACCGTGGTGTTACATCACGGTCTCCTCTCTGCGCCGTCGTGGCGCAACGAAATCGAGGACTTTCACCGTGCCGTCACTGCGCACCTTGATGTTCGCGGGCTTCAGATCGCGATGAATGATGCCCTGCTCGTGTGCCGCTTCGAGCGCCTCCGCGATCTGCTTCGCTATCGGCAATGCTTCATCGATCGGAATCGCACCGCGTGCGATGCGTTGCGATAGATCGTCGCCATCGACCAGTTCCATTACCAGCGCGTGGACGCCGGCGGATTTCTCGAACCCGTAGATTGCGGCGATGTGCGGATGATTCAGGGAGGCGAGGGTCTTCGCCTCACGCTCGAACCGCGCAAGGCGCTCAGGGTCGCCGGCGAAGGCATCCGGCAACACTTTGATCGCGACCGGGCGGCTGAGGCTCGTATCGGTGGCACGGAAAACGGCGCCCATGCCGCCCTCACCAATCTGCGCGATGATCTCGTAGACGCCGAGTCGAGTGCCTGGAGTGAGGGCCACGTGGGTGGCGTCAGTATACGGGCGGCACGGTCTAGAATGACGCCATGAGCGCCGCGCCACCGTTTGATGCTCAGGCTCGTGCCGAGACTGCTCGGTGGCTCGAGAACTGGGCCCGCACAGGACCACTTCTCGAAGCCCGACGCGTCGCAGAGTTGCGGCAGCTCACCAGCGCCGACGCGGCTCGCATCGCGGTGGAATTGCTCTGGCCGATGGTCCCGCCCGGTCCCGGAGACGACGGCGCGGGACTTGGTCCCATGCACGACGTGCTGCAGCGCCTGGCCGAGCGCGCATGACCCCGCCGCGACTCGTCGAAGCCGCGGACGAACTGCTCCGCTTCCTCGACGCCAACGGCCGGTCCGCCTGCCTCATTGGCGGCCTGGTGGTCTCGCGTTGGGGAGAGCCCCGCGCGACCAAGGATGTCGACGCCACCGTGCTCGTGGAGTTCAGACACGAGACCGCCGTGCTCGACCTGCTCCTGTCGAAATTTGCGTCGCGCGATCCAGATCCCGTGCGGCGCGCGGAACTCGGCCGACTGGCGCTGCTTCGCGCGACCAACGGTGTCGATCTCGACATCAGCTTCGGCGCGTTCCCCTTCGAGGTCGAGGTACTCCAACGCGCGTCGGACTGGCAGGTCACGCCCGACATCGCTCTCCGAACGTGCTCGGCCGAGGACCTGGTGCTCTACAAGCTCGTCGCCGCGCGCCTCATCGATCTGCACGACGTGCAATCCGTGGTCAGTCGGATGGGCACCAGTCTCGATGCCGACCGCATCCGTCTGTGGGGCGGACGGTTTGCCGAGATCCTGGAGAAGCCGGAGCTGCTCGATCCGTTCGAGGCGGCGCTCCGCAAGCCCGGACGACTGCTTTAATCGCGCTCCGAACCCGGAGTTGTTTCGAGTCAAGGCATTGACGCGTAGCCTCTGGAGATTTGGATCGCGATCGTCGGGAGTCGGCATGGCAGATTGAGTCGTCGCGCGCGCAGCACCATCGCTTATGCTGCTGAGGTGGCTCACCTGCGCGTCGTTACTCCGCCCCACTTCGATCCGCTCGAGACCCAGCTGCCCGTCACCAACGGTTGGTTTCGAAGCGGCGTACCGGATCTCATCTTCCAAGATGTGCGCGAGCAGCGAGTGCGGGACATCGAACCGTGGCTCGACACGCCGGAAGGCATCGATGCGCGGGCGTCGCTTCACCGCGTGACGGTGTTCGCCACCTATCGCTGTGGACTGGCGTGTCCCTACTGCCGATCGCGAGTACGTGACGCCGCCGATCTCGAGCGGCAGCCGCACCGCGGGCTGGCCTTCGACCGCGACTCGTTCGCTCGCTTTCTCGATTCGCTCGACTCGCCGGTCGAGCACCTGCACTTCACCGGAGGCGAGGCCACGCTCGTGCGCGACCTGGCGCACATGGTGAAGGCAGCGAAAGACCGCGGCGTCTCGCACATCAGCGTGACGTCGAACGGCGTCTCCCCTGCCGTGCCCTACGAGGCGCTGATCGAAGCTGGTCTGTCCGAGGTCCGCATCTCGCTCGATGCGCGCGAGCCGGTGCAAGGTGCCGCACTGACTGGGCGCACGGGCGCATGGACGGCCGCGGTCGACACCATCCGCCGACTTGCGGCGCTTCGTCGATCTGGCGCCGCCTTCTTCCTCATCGTGAACACCGTCATCACGATGGAGAACCGGCGCGATATGGCCGACATCGTTCGCTTCGTGATGGCACTCGGCGTTGACGATCTCAAGCTGATCGCGTCGGTAGACGACACGCCGGTGCTGGGCGCTTTCGAGGAGCAGGTCGAGGCCGTGACGAAGGTAGAAGAGCATCTGCGAACGTTGCCGAGAGAGGCGTTCCCACTGCTTCGGCTGAAGCTGCGCACGGTCTTCAGCCAACGTGCTGTCGGTCTCGCAGACACCAGGCCGGATCGACCCGACGATTGGCGCTGCTACATTCCGCTCACCGAACGCACCGTGGACCGGGTGTTCTACTATCCCTGCTCGGTCTATCTCCGAGAGAGCGGCGCACCCCTGGGGCGGATCGACGAGCCGCCCGACGAGCAGCGAGCCAAGACCGTGGCGTTCGTCCGAGATGGACGTTGCCTGGATGATCCGATCTGCCGTCGGTATTGCCTGCACTGCACGCGCGAATTCAACGAGTCGGCCAACGCCGCGCGGACCACGAACCACACCGCCGCCGCGACGCCGGCATGAGGGGCGCTCTCCAAGTCAGTCTCGACGCCGATCAGGCGGAGCTGTCCGAGACTCGGCGCTGGCTGAGGGCGGCGCACGCGCGGGCCAGGCAAGTGCAGTCGGCGCGTCCGTTCCTCGTCATCACTCCGCTCGGCCTTCCGAATCGTCCAGAGATCCGCGACTGGCTCGCGCGCGAGGGGGTCCAGGTCACGGGCCGGCACCACATCCCGGACTGGCCACGCGTCTCGACTGCTGTCTACGCACGCACAGACGATGACGAGCGTTTGCTGGTCGCCCGCGCGTTCGAGCGCGCCTGGCGGGCCGGCTGTGTGGACGCCGCAGCCGAGCGCTGGGATCTTGGCGGCGACGACGATATCGAGCGCGTGCGAGGCTTCAAGAGTGCGCTCCGGTCGACGCTCGACACCGTGCCCGTGCGAATGGCGTCTGCGGCGCTGAGGTTGAGCACAGGGGACGGCCTTGCGCACCTGCGCGCCGTGCACGTACCCGACCGGGCGCATGTGGACATGGAGTCGAGGTTGCTGGACGCACTCGCCAAGTGCGCTTGATCTCCCCAGCCGTGGAGATCTTCCGCACGGGAACCCGATGCCATCATCGCTGAGCCTGGACCAGCCAGTCGATTCCACCCGTCGCTTATACTTGTGAAGTGGACATCCCGCTGCTCGCGATCGGCTCGGCGCCCTTGGCGCTCGACCCACTGATCGCAGCCGTCACCGACCGCGGCGACGCCAGCGGGTCGGATGGTGCAGTGACGACCTTCCTCGGTGTGGTTCGCAATCACAACGTCGGACGTCGCGTGCACTACCTCGAATACGAGGCCTATGAGCCACTGGCGGTGCGGGCCTTCGAGCGCATCGCGGCAGAGATCGCCAGCAAGTGGCCGGACACGCGTCTGGCCCTGCATCATCGCGTCGGACGAATCGAGATCGGTGGCGTGAGCGTCGCAATCGCGGCAGCGTCGCCCCACCGTGGACACGCCTTCTCGGCGTGCCGCTTTGCCATCGAGCGCGTGAAGCAGATCGCGCCGATCTGGAAACGCGAGTTCTTCGACGGTGGCGATGTCTGGATTGAAGGTGCCACGGCAGATCCCGACGATGCAAAGGCGTTGGCGGAAGCGGAGCGGGTCGCGTGCGTGTGACGGTGAAGCTGTTTGCCCGGCTTCGCGACGTCGCGGGCGCTGCCGAACTCACGCGCGACGTGGACCCTGGGGCAACGGTTCGCACCGTGTGGCGGGGGCTCGCAACGGAGTTCCCGGAATTTGCGTCCTACGAACGATCGATTTCGAGCGCGGTGAACGCCGACTACGCGCGCATGGATCTGGTGCTGGCGGACGGTGACGAAGTGGCGTTTCTGCCTCCCGTGTCCGGCGGGTAATGTGTGAGCGGGGCCCTGGGCCTCGAGAGTTATGTTCGACAAACTAGCCGCAACTGAGCATCAGTACGAAGAGCTGCTGCACCGACTCGGGTCAGCCGAACTGCAAAGCGATCAGACCGAGTATCGCAAGCAGTCCAAGACGCTGTCGGAGATCGAGCCGACGGTCGAGCGCTACCGCGAGTACAAGACCGTCATGCACGACCTCGAGCAGACCCAGGAGCTCGTCTCGGCTGGCGACGCCGACATGCGCGAGCTGGCGCAGGAAGAGCTCAAAGGTCTGCAGACGCGACGAGACGCCCTCATCGCGGACCTGAAGATTCTGCTCATCCCGAAAGACAAGAACGACGAGAAGAACGTCGTGCTCGAAATTCGCGCGGGCACGGGCGGCGACGAGGCCGCGTTGTTCGCGGGCGAACTGTTTCGCATGTACGCGAAGTACGCGGAGCGGCAGGGTTGGAAGCTCGACATGATGTCGAGCAGCGACACCGGCGTCGGCGGCCTCAAGGAAGCGACCGCCACCATCGAAGGGCGCGGTGTATACAGCAAGCTGAAATACGAGAGCGGCGTCCACCGCGTGCAGCGCGTACCGGCCACCGAAGCCAGCGGACGCATCCACACGTCGACGGCAACCGTCGCCGTGCTGCCCGAGGCGGAAGAAGTGGACGTACAGATCAATGAAAAGGATCTGCGCATCGACACCTTCTGCTCGAGTGGACCCGGCGGCCAGAGTGTGAACACCACCTACTCGGCCGTGCGCCTCACCCACCTTCCAACCGGTGTTGTGGTGTCGCAGCAGGATGAGAAGTCGCAGATCAAGAATCGCGCAAAGGCCATGAAAGTGTTGCGAGCGCGGCTCTACGAGATGGAAATGCGCAAGCAACAGGAGGCGATCGCCAAGGACCGCCGCAGTCAGGTTGGCACGGGCGAGCGGTCGGAAAAGATCCGAACCTACAATTTCCCACAGAGCCGTATCACCGACCATCGCATCAACTTCACGACACACCAGCTCGTGAATGTGCTCAACGGCGATCTCGAGGAACTGCTCGACAACGTCATTACTCACTATCAGTCGGAGAAGCTGAAGGACGCGACGGCAGTCTCGTAAACACTGCCGGGCCAAGGCTGCACCGCCGAATGCCCCCTGAGATCAATGCGCTCGTTGCCGACGCCCGCCGGCGTCTTCGCACGGCAGGGATTCAAAGTGATGAAGCGGCACTCGACGCCCGCCTCCTCGCCCAGCACGTACTGGGTTGGACCGCAGCGAGGCTGCTGACCCACGGCGACGAGCCCGCCTCGAGCCAGTTTCAGACCGAGTACGAGAGCGTGGTCCGGCGAAGGGCTGCGCGCGAGCCGCTCGCCTATGTCACGGGTGTGCGCGAGTTCTGGAACCTGGACATCGAGGTGACGCCAGCGGTGCTGGTCCCCCGGCCGGAAACCGAAATGCTCATCGAGGCGGCACTCGAGCACTTCGAGCATGACCAATCGCTGCACATCGCCGACATCTGCACCGGCAGCGGCTGCGTCGTCATTGGACTGGGCCGCGAATTCCCTCGCGCATCACTTGTCGCCAGCGATATCTCCGCGTCTGCCCTCGCTGTCGCCCGACGCAACATCAGCCGGCACGAGTTGGAGTCGCGGATCCAGTGCGTGCGGACCGACCTCCTGGACGACCTTCCGGGTCCCTTCGATTTGATTGTGGCCAATCCCCCGTACGTGCCCACAGGCGACGCCGCCGATCTGCAGCCGGAGGTGCGTCAGTTCGAGCCGCCCCGTGCGCTCTTCGGCGGACCCGACGGCTTGCAGATTGTGACTCGGCTCATCACGCAGGCGCCGGCGTCCCTGCGCGCGGACGGGTTGTTCATCTTCGAATTCGGCGTGGGTCAACTCGACGCTGTCGAACGCGCCATCGCCAGGACGGCGTCCCTGAAGCTGCTCGAGGTGAGGCACGACTTGCAGGACATTCCCCGGACGGCGGTCGTGCGTCGGACGTAACACTCCGGTCAAAGACAGGGCGGGCGG
>JBEBGB010001104.1:0-1507 GCA_040081675.1 Vicinamibacterales bacterium | reverse complement strand
GTGCTCGTCGATGGACGCGATGTGCGCGACTGGCCGCTGGCGACCCTACGCAGCGCAATCGGGTTCGTGCCGCAGGAACCGTTTCTGTTCTCGGACTCGATTGGCGACAACGTGGCGTTCGGGATCGACGCTCATCGCTTCGTCGATACGGGGCAGGCAGGGCGGGCTGGGCAGGCGGGGCAGGCAAGCCATGCCCGACAGGCGGACGGGAGTGACGCCAGGTGGCAGGCCGAGCGCCGCAGGCTCATCGAAAGTGCGGCGGCGACCGCACGCCTCGACAAAGACCTGTCGGACTTTCCGAACGGCTACGACACGATGGTCGGCGAACGAGGCATCACGTTGTCTGGCGGGCAGAAACAGCGGTCAGCGCTTGCGCGCGCCGTCGCCGTGGACCCGCGAATCCTCCTGTTGGACGACTCGCTGTCGGCCGTGGACACCTACACCGAAGAGGAAATTCTGACGCGCCTGCGTGGCGTGATGCGTCAGCGGACATCGATCATCGTGTCGCACCGCATTTCCACGGTCCGCGATGCCGACCAAATCGTCGTGCTGAACGGCGGACGAATCGTCGAGCGGGGCACGCACGCCGAGTTGATTCAACAGGGCGGCTTCTACGCCGAACTTCACCAGAAGCAACTGCTCGAAGAGGAGCTGGCGGCCTTCTGATGCAGGACGACGAGATCCTCGGAAAGGCGTACGACGGGCGGTTGATGCGCCGGCTGCTCGTCTACTTGTGGCCGTACTGGCGCTCGGTCACCGTGGCATTTGTCGCGATCCTGATCGGCGCGGGCGCCGCGCTGGCGCAGCCCTATCTGATGAAGGTCGCCATCGACCGTTACGTCGCGCCCCGGCAGCTCGACGGCCTCAACCAGCTGGCGCTCGTGTATGTGGGCATTCTCCTCGTGGCGTTCGCTGCCGAATACACCCAGACCTGGACGATGCAGCTGACGGGGCAGCGCATCATGTTCGACATGCGGATGGCCATCTACAGCCACCTGCAGCGGCTCGACCTTCGGTACTACGACCGCAATCCAGTTGGCCGACTGATGACGCGCGTCACCTCGGACGTCGACGTCTTGAATGACCTGTTCACGTCGGGTGTGGTCACGATCTTCGGCGACGTGTTCACGCTCGTCGGGATCATGATCGTGATGCTCTGGATGAATTGGCGGCTGGCGCTGGTCGCGTTCGCCGTGCTGCCCATCATCGCCCTGGTCACGCAGTGGTTTCGTACGCATGTCCGCGAGTCGTACCGGGTGGTGCGCGGGTGGATCGCACGAATCAACGCGTTCCTGCAGGAGAACATCACGGGCATGACGACCGTGCAACTCTTCAGGCGCGAAGCGCTGAACTTCTCGAGGTTCGACGAGATCGACCGCAAGCACCGGGACGCGAACATCGAGTCCATCTTCTACTACGCGGTGTTCTATCCGGCCATCGAAGCGGTGAGTGCGCTGGCATCGGCGCTGATCATTTGGTACGGCGGCGCCAGCGTCATGGGCGGCGG
>JBEBGB010001103.1:0-1507 GCA_040081675.1 Vicinamibacterales bacterium | reverse complement strand
CTTCGCGCGTGCGAGGAGTACTGTCGCAGGGAGGGTTACGAAGTTCTCGAGCGGTTCAGGGAAGAAGGGGAGAGCGCAAAGACCGCCGACCGTCCTCAACTGCAGGGGCTTCTCAAGTACTGCAGGACGCACAAGGGCAAAGTTCATTTCGTCGTTGTCTTCAACCTGACGCGGTTCGCGCGCGAAAAATACGACCACTTCGCGCTCCGATCGCACCTGAAATCGCTAGGCATCTCATTGCGGTCGGCGACCGAACCTATCGACGACACATCCACTGGCAAGTTGATGGAGGGCGTACTCGCCTCCTTCGCGCAGTTCGACAATGACGTGAGATCCGATCGCACTCGTGCAGGCATGAAGGCCGCGCTTGAACTGGGACGATGGACGTTCCTGGCCCCCATCGGCTACGTCAACGTTCCAAGGACGTACGGAAAAAGCCTCATACCCGATCCCGAGCGAGCCTCGGTGGTTCAGCAGATCTTCCGAGACTTCGCCACCGGACGATTTACGAAACAAGAACTGTTGGACGAAATGACGCGCCGAGGGCTGAAGACGCGAAAGGGCCTGCCTGTCAGCGCTCAGGCGTTCAGCACCATGCTGCAGAACAAGCTGTACGTCGGCATCGTGGAGGCGCCCGGCTACGGTGTCGTCGGAAGGCGTGGAGACTTCGATCCACTGATTCCAGACGACGTGTTCTATCGAGTTCAGGCGATCCTGGCGGGACGAGTGCACCCAACCGGGCCTCACCAGCGCCGTCGGCCTGAGTTCCCCTTACGCGCGTTCATCAAGTGCGCTGCGTGCGGACGGGGTGTCACCGCAAGCTGGTCGAAGGGCCGCAGCGCCCGTTACGCGTACTACCACTGCCTGCCACCTTGCCGGGCGGTGAACATCACGAAGGCCCGACTCGAAGGGCTGTTCGTGGACGAGTTGGAGAGATTCCAGCCGACGCCCGGTTACATGCGGCTCCTCAAGGAGTCAGTGCTGCGCGTTTGGCACGACCGCAAAGCGTCGGTCAAAGAGGAGGTAGCGAGCGCTGATCATCGAACGAAAGCGATCCAGCAGAAACTTGACCGCCTTGACGACGCGTTCATCTACAAGGAGTCGATTGACCTCGGCACGTACGAACGGCAACGCGACCGACTACGTGAAGAACTGACCCTGGTCGAGATCGACCGGCACGGTTCGAAGGTCGAGGAGTTCGACGTCGAGGGCATCCTGAATTTCGCAGAGCGGGTGCTACCGCGTGCGTCGGACCTGTGGATCCAAGCGTCGCTGGAGCAGCGGCAAAGGCTTCAGCGACTGTTTTTTCCGGAAGGCGTAGCGTTCAGCGGAAAATCGTTCGATCGAACCGTCGTAACGTCTTCTCTCTTCGAGTACTTAAGGCCGCTTGACGGGTCGAATGAAAATTTGGTGGACCTGACCGGGATCGAACCGGTGACCTCCTGAATGCCATTCAGGCGCGCTCCCAACTGCGCTACAGGCCCCTTGAGCCGGGGTGGAACATTCA
>JBEBGB010001102.1:0-1508 GCA_040081675.1 Vicinamibacterales bacterium | reverse complement strand
CGAAGGCGTACCAGACTACCGACGAGCAATACGCGACGATGTTGCAGGCCCTGATCGCGCAACTGAAGAAGCCCTCGTAAGGCGACCCTGGCGCGACGGTGTTTCAGTTCTGAGTCCACCCCTCATATGTCCGTCTTGAACTTGTCCGGACATCCGTCTTCGCCTTGTGTCTTCCACACGCCATCGTCGTGAATTCCACCGCCTCCAAGCTGCGTCACCGTCCAGGACGCCGAATCAGCTCCGTCGTGAAGGACCCAATCAGCGACTCGGCGAGGGCATCGCCTCATGAGTCACCGCAGCTGCCAATCTAGCGCAGAGTTGGTGAATTGAGGGTTGAAGTGGTGGGCGCGGATGGAATCGAACCATCGACCCCTCGCGTGTGAAGCGAGTGCTCTACCGCTGAGCCACGCGCCCAAAGTTGTTAGTCTATCACTGCCCCCAGGACTCCACGGCCTTCCCGATGAGCGACCCGGGAGTCAACTCGAGCAGTTCCACTCGCGTGCCCGCCGGCCCCGTCAGACTTGTCAGCATGGTATTGGTGACGGGAGACAGACGAGGATCTCGCACTTCCACGCCTGCCTGGCGCAGCCGCATCACAGTGGCTTGAATGTTCGAGGTCTCGAGAAGCACGCCCGTGAATCCAGCTGGACGATTCGGGGTTGCCGGCAGCAGCTCTAGAAACGTCGCCGGACTGATCTGCAGAAACGCCAGCGTTGGCTTTCCATCCTTGTCACGCAACGTGAACGCCTCGCGGAACCCGAGTGTCTTGGTATAGAAGCTGAACGCGTCGTCAAAATTCTTGACGCTCATCCCCACGCTGTTGAGCCGTAGACCGGTGCTCAGACTCTGCTGCCAGGTATCAACCGCCTTCCTCTGAAGCGACCCTGGAGTCAGTTGAAGCAGTTCTGCCCGCAAGCCATCAGGATCGGTCAAACTCGTGATGGTCGCATTCGTATTGGCAGGAACACGAGTGTCCGGAACCTGCGCGCCGGCCCCGCGCAGCCTCATCACGGTGGCCTGAATATCGTCGACCTCCATGCCGAAGTGTGATATTCCCGGCTGACGATCCGCGGTCGCCGGCGTCAGTTCCAGGAAGGTGTCCCGGCTCATCTGGATAGACGCCATCGTCGGATTCCCATCCTTGTCGCGAAGCGTATAGGCCTCGTGGAACCCGAAGGCCTTCGTATAGAAGCGCGTGGCCTCTTCGACATTCGTGACGCTGATCCCAATGTGATTGAGTCGCCGATCAGCATTCGGACGGGACTGGGCGGTGATGCGCGGGGTCGCAATGCTTACGGAAGCCAGTCCGACCGACAGCAGGGCGGCTACTCGCACGAAGTTGTTCATTTGAGCCTCCAATATCTATGTCTATTGTGTCCGACTTCGATGCCTGTCACAGACATCACGCGGTGCCGTACAGTCGATCGCCGAAATCGCCGAGGCCGGGGACGATGTACTTGTAGGCATTGAGGTGTCGATCGACGACGGGGGTGTAGACGACGACATCT
>JBEBGB010000025.1:0-21674 GCA_040081675.1 Vicinamibacterales bacterium | reverse complement strand
AAGGCGAATGTCACAAGCCAGGCCGTCACCACGCACAGGTTCTGCACAAAGAAGTTCCAGTCCACCCGCTCCACGCGCTGCAAGGCGAGCAACAGGAGGATTGGCAGCGCGATCAAGCCCAGAGCGGCACCCGCCCGCGAACCTGCACCGGGAACCGGCGTGGTCCACGCGTCGAATGCACTCGTGGCTGTCGACTGCCGGGACGCGAAGCGCATCGCCAGCGCCGACCAGGTGCCTGTGAGCACCAATGACAGTTCAACCGCCAGCACCCACGCGGGCGCACCAGAGAAGTTGAGCGGATTGAAGACGAGACCTCGAATCGCCACAGCCGCAATCACAGCAGCACTCAGTGCAACCACGCCGTACTGCAGGCGCGGATCACCGCTCGTCCGGCGTGCCGCCGAGAGCGCCAGCGCGAACAGCGCGCCGAACCCGACAAAGACACCGACATGCACGCCGAGCGACGTCAGCGCGCCGAACGCAACTCCGGCCCAGGTCGTTGTGAAGTCGCCAAGCTCGCCCGACCGGAACGGCAGACACACGATATTGACGGCCCACACGGTGGCAGCCGTCGCTGCACTACTGATGACGAACCGGCGAACGTCGGCGAAGGTGGGCCGGAACAGGCTGGCGGTAGCCAGATGGTCATACACCGCAAGCCAGACGGGTGGAAGAAGGAACGCACACGCCAGCCACAGTCCACGCCAGTCGTTCTCGACGGCTGGCAACACCGGCCGGTACGAGACCAGAACACCAACGAGCGCCATCGCGACGCCGTAGGTCCACGCGACGCCGCGCCCGCGGGCCGACTTCCATTCCGGTATCAACGTGGCGAGGGTGACAGCCAGGAACACCCAGTGCCACACATGGTGGAACACCGCGAAGCCGGCGATCGACGAGACCACACGCGGACGAATGAACTGCTGATACGCAAACGAGCTGTAGGTGAGGATGCAGTACGTCGCCGTGAGGACGAAGAACAGCGCGTTGGCCACACGCGCAATCGCGACGAGCAGCGTTCGCGAACGATCGTCGTTCATAGCGGCTTGTAGAACCCGAGATACCAGTCAACCAGGCCGGGACCCACAGTCGCTGCGAGCGCCGCGCCCACGGCCAGAAAGGTTCCGAAAGGCAACGCGTACTTCAGGTCGCCCTTGCGCAGGGCAATCACCACCAGACCTACAAACGCGCCGGCAAAGGACGCCATCATGAGCGTGACAAGCGTGAGCTGCCAGCCGATGAATGCACCAATCATCGCCAGCATCTTCACGTCGCCCATACCAAGGCCGTCTTCGTGCCGGATCCGATAGTAGGCTTCGGCGATGAGCCAGAGACTGCCGCCACCGACGGCCGCGCCAATGAGCGAGGCAATCCATCCTGGCTCGGTGACGAAGCTGAAGGCCAGCCCCACGGCAATGCCGGGCAGCGTGATGACGTTGGGCAAGAGATGATGCTCGAGGTCGATGGCGAACAGGACGATCAGCGCGCAGCCGAACACGAGCCGTGAGGCGAGCAGCACGGACGGACCGTAGTACCACGCCGCCGCGCCGAACATGGCCGCGGTGAGTGCCTCGATGAGCGGATGCCTGAAGGAGAGCGCCGTCTTACAGGTGCGGCACTTCGCTCCGAGCGCCACCCAGCTGACGATCGGCAGATTCTCGTACCAGGACAGCTCGCGCTTGCACGACTCGCAGGCCGACGGGGGGAACACAATCGACTTGCCGATTGGCAGCCGGTAGATGCAGACGTTGAGAAAGCTGCCGATGACAGCGCCCACGAGAACGGCCACCGAGATGAAGAGCGGCGTATTCATGGCCGCGGAATCGCGACGGCGCGTTGCGGCTCCTCGGGGAGCGGAAAGAGCGGCGACTGTTTCGACAGACGGACAGTGCCCGCTGGATCGAGCTCGAGCGGCGTCTGTGACGGATCGACTGGCAAGCCGCGCATCGCGCCTGCGCGGATCAGGTCCTGCCAGGTGGAGGCCGCCGCACCATTCGTGCGAGCGCGGTTGACGTCGGCTTGCACCTGGTCGATGAAGTCCATGGCATCCAGTTGCTGGAGTCGACGATCGGCGTCGGTGCGTAGCCAGTCGATCTCGGCAGACTCTTTGATGGCCTGCCACATCGTGCGGGACGACTGCCGATCGCCGCCTTCAGCCAGCGTCGTTGCGGCAAGGGACCGCAGAAACCAGGGTGCACCAGGAACGTCGCTGGCCCGCTGAAACCAGTGGGACGCAGCCTGGTAGTCGTGGACCCACCAGTAGTACACGAACCCGATGTCCTGCATGTATTCCCACTTATCGGGTCGAGCTGCCAATCCCTTTTCGAGCAGGGCCACTGCCAAATCGGGTCGTCCTGCGCCTCCAGGGTAAGGCTCCGCGAGAAATATTGAGCCAAAACGGTAGGCGATATTGAACTTCGGGTCGAGCGTCGTCGTGAGATCGAGAAGCGGGTGCAGAAGGGCGTAGTCGGAGGTGCCGGCAGGCGGCGCCGGAAGGGTGGCGCGAGCCTTCTCCACCTGCAGCTTGATGCCGCCGTAATACTGAACTGCTCGGATCCAGTAGAGATCGGCGGCCAGGGTCGAGTAGCCCGCTGTCAGGCGTCGGACCGTCTCGCCAGACGTGATGTACAGCGAGTCGGCGGAGGCTGGTGGCGCAGGAAATCTGGTTTCACGCGCGGCCGCGATAGCGCCGGCTCCCGCGAGCAGACCCGCCGCCGCCGCGGCAGCCGCCAACGACCTGATGTTCTCGCTCATGGCTACTTGAAGTCGCGCCGGGCGAACACGGCCACGGCCGCCACCATCAACGCTGACACGTACACGAGCGTATAGCCGGCGCTGAACGCCAGACTCGACGCGGCGATGGGATCGCCGTGCACGACCTGCGCGCGCGCGTCGAACTGCGCCAGGTTCGGGAGCACCCAATAGACGGCGGTCGTGACGCCGTTGGCAAGCGGTGAGTCGATCACCTGATTGAAGTTGCGAAGATCGGCGCCGAATCGTCCCGCGACAAAAAGCCCGAAGGTCAAGGCTGCCGACAGAATGGGCGTCGAGAATGTGGAGAAGAAGACTGCAACGGCTGTGACGATACTCAGCTCGAGGAATGTCAGCAGCAATGCTTTGAGCAGCGCCGGATCCAGCGCGGGGCGCTCCCACCCGAGTTCGGCGCCTGGAGGCGCGGCCCACGCCATGTAAGCAAGCACAGCGTACAGCGCGAAGGCCATGACCGACAGGTTCACGGCCAGGGTGAGCACCAGGCCGAGATACTTGCCGAGCACCAGTTGGTACCGTTCGATCGGCTTGGACAGCAGGCTATAGATGCTGCGTTTCTCCACCTCTTTCGAAACCAGACCAATGCCGATGAATATTGCAATGAACAGGCCGAATATCGACGTGGCCGCCAGCCCCAGGTCTTTGATGATCTTCACGTCCTGCCCGGCGGTGAGCTGCCCGATGAGATACGACGCGCTCATCAGCACGACGGCGAAGAACACGAGGTTGTAGAGCACCTTGTCTCGCACAGACTCGCGGAAGACGTTGAGGGCGATGACGCCGACGGGACGCATCAGTGGCCCCCGGCGGCAGCACTGGAGCCGAGCCCGCGATCGCGTGCCTGGATCTCGGGTGACGTGACCTGCTTGACGAAGAAGTCTTCGAGCGTGTCCCGCAAGGGATTCACCGAGAGAAGCGCGGCACCGGCGGCCGAGAGATCGCCGACGACGCGATCGGGTCCCGGTTCGACGGGCAGATCGAAGACGTACCGATCATCGCCAATCCGGTGCACCGTCGTCGCTCGCGGGGTGAGCTGCGCAAGCAGAGTGGCGCTGACGTTCGAGGCGACAACTTCCCAACCGCGAATCTGGAAGGCGAGCATGTCGGTGAGGCGACCAGAGGTGACGAGGCGTCCCTTCGCCATAATCGCCACGCGGCTGCAGAGCGCTTCGGCGTCGCTCAGCACGTGCGAGCTGAAGAACACGGTGCATCCGCGGTCGCGCAGACGAAGGATGAGCGCGCGGACGTCACGCCGGCCCAGAGGGTCGAGCCCGGACATTGGCTCGTCGAAAATAACCAGCTCGGGTTCGTTGAGGAGCGCCTGGGCGATGCCGACTCGTTGCAGCATGCCCTTGGAAAAGCGTCGCAACTGCAGGCGACGCTCGGCGCCCAGACCAACGTCGTCCAGCAGACGCGAGACGCGCTTCGCCCGTTCCGGACCGCTGATGCCGAACAGGCCCGCGAAGTACGACAGCAGTTCTTCAGCCGTCAGGTAGTCGTAGAAATACGGATGCTCAGGAAGGTAGCCAATGCGACGCCGCACGTCGATGTCGCCCGCCGGCTTGCCAAGAATCTCGGCGCGACCCGAGGTTGGAAACACCAGACGCATGAGCAGCTTGAGCGTCGTGGTCTTACCCGCGCCGTTCGGTCCGAGAAAGCCGAAGACTTCGCCCTGTGCGACGTCGAGGGTCAGCTGGTCGAGGGCGCGGTACGGGCGCTTGCGCCAGAAGCCAACCGCGTAGTCCTTTGTCAGCTTGTCGGTAGCGAGCGCCGGCATGGCGAGTGTGTAGTTACTTGGCGTGCGCCAGCTCGTAGGCGATCGCCTGGTCGAAGAACTGCGGCGCCCACGCGCCGTCAACCTTGATGCCGTTGATGAAGAAGGTCGGTGTCTGGGCCACCTTGAGCTGCTCTCCCATGGCGACGTCGCCCTTCACCAGTTCGAGCGTCGGCTGGTACTTCGCGTCGAAGTCGGTCACCTGTCCGATCTCGCGCGCGGCCTTGCGCACCGACTCCGGGGTCATCTCGGGCTGATGGGTGTACAGCCAATCTTCGAGTTCGTCGCCACGGTTGTGTGTACGCGCGAGCCGCATCGCGACGGCCGCGTCACACGCCGAGGCGTGCAGCATGGTGCGCACCGCGGGGTTACAGTTCGGGTTCAGCGGAAAGTCCTTCATGACCAGCTTCACGGCGCCGGGATTGGAGGCGGCGTACTTCGCGAAGATCGGCTTATAGGACAGATACGCCTGACCGCACGCGGGACATTGATAGTCCGCAAACTTGACGATGAGCACCTTGGCGCCCTCGTTCGGCACGATGAGCGGCACGCGCGGTGCGCTGGCCATGAAGCGCTCGAGTTCCGAACGTTGGTCCTGCGTGACCGGAGGCGCAGACTCCGCTGCAGCCGTGCCCGCACTCGCGCTCGCGCTCGCCGCGGCGATGCCAGCCTCACGCGGAAAGAACGCCAGTGTGGTCGCGGCACCGCCGACCCAGAGCACAGCCAACGCGATCGCGAGGGGGCTCGTGGCCAGCACTTTCAGATCCTGCGCAAGGCGTCGGGGCAAAGACATCATGGGGAATGAGGTCGCCGCGCCAGAAATCAAGAAGAGCCCAATCACGGCGGCGTAGGTGATGAGGCACAACACGCAAACCAGTTTCAGGATCACAAACGACGCGTAACCCAAATAGAGAATGGCCGCGAGGGCCACCGTTGATGCGGCGAAGAGGTAGCCGGGCACGCTTTCACGCACCGCAGGCCGCGCCGTCATGCCGGCCACGGACAACAGCGCGGCGAACGCGAACCAGATACCGCCGAAAATCGACACCGAGATGCCGTTGAACGTGCCAAACCGGCTGGCATAGACCTGCGTGCAACTGACGGTGGCGTTGATATCGCACACTGCCGTGTAAGTGGGGTCGGCGAACATGCGGTAGTGCACATACGCCGCTTCGCTCGCTGCCGCGAGGCCAACAAGGGCGCACACGAGCGCCAGACGGGCGGTTGTCTTGCTCATAGGGTGACGACTATATGTTAGCCGCGCCTCGGCGTACAAGGAAACGGGATGCCGTGGTGGCGGCATCCCATTCGAGGAGCGTCGTTCGTGTTACTGGAGCACGGAGCCGCCGGCCAGGCCTGCGGCCATCGTGGCCCCCGTGTTGTCGAAGTAGATCGTGCCGCGCGTGTCCGTGCCGAACGACCGCTGGCCGGTCGAGCCAATCGTGAGCGGGTGGGCCTCCGCGAAGTACGCCGAAACGGCGTTTCCGGCGGACGCATTGCACGTCTTCGATGCCGTGGTGATGTCGCTGGCACCCGTGTCCTTTGCCAGGTTCACGACGTAGCCGCTCTTCGTGACGCCGTTGGCGGCCAGGTCAGGCGAGATGAAACCAGCGGCGGAGCCGGCGGGCGGCAGCGCCAGATCGTTGAGCGTCTGCGCATAGCCGTTCGCGCCACAGCTCGACGAAAACGTCGACTCCGCTGAGTTAATGGCGCGCAGTGAGCCGATGGCCGACGCCTCATTGCCCGACATGCGGGCGCGTAACAAACCCGGGACTGCGATCGCGGCGATGATGCCGATGATCGCCACGACAATCAGCAGTTCAATGAGGGTGAAGCCTTTGGCGTCGCGAATGTTCTTCATGGTTCCTATGACTCCTACATGAGGTCTGGCCACGCGGCTCACGTGATGTGAGCGGTCGGTGCCCTTGACGAGAGCAACCGCGATGCCAAGCCCCCTCGCCGCCAGCCGTCCTCAGCAAGCTCTTTCGAGTCTAGAACTTAGAGCCACGGATTGCAACGCTGCGAAGACCAACGCGACCCAGGTTGACACTCATCGTCAACCACAGACGACGCCAATTGTCAGTGGCAAGCTGGACCGACATCTCCTGTCTAGTGTGGCACTTACCGTCTGTGCTCGGATCAGCATCGCACGGCCGCATTAGACAGCCCGTAGACACGGACTCAGAAAGGCAATCGGCGTTTCGTAGGCCGCGACCGCCGATCGAACCGTGGTCCTGTGAGTCGTGGAAGAGTCGGATCCCGCGTGATTGACATGGGTATCTGGCACGCCCAACCGTACGATAGGGCGACGTGTGGCCCGTCGATGCGCCGCGCAAAGCGATGCGTCGCGTGCGATGCGGTTCTGGAAATCAGCGCAGGTTGTACTTCTTCACGTAGTAGCGAAAAGACCTGAAGCTCATCCCAAGCAGCTCGGCCGCTTTCACCTGCACACCGTTCTCACGTTCGAGTGCCTGCGCGATGTATGCGCGCTCTATTTCCTGCACGCGCGCTTCGAGATCGAGTCCGCCTTCGGGCAGCGTCTCCGACCCGAGCCCGGTGGCGGGCACTGCCTTCACCCCGGCCCCACTGCGTACGACCGGAGGCAGGCTCTCGGGCTGAATCGAGGGCGATGCCTCGAGGGCCACCGCGCGCTCGATGACATTCTCCAACTCGCGGATGTTGCCGGGCCAATCGTGTTTCGTGAGCAGCTCCATCGCGGGGTGCGCGATCGTCGAGATCGGTTTTTCCATCTGCTCGGTGTACTTCAACAGGAAGTGCTCCGCCAGAAGCGGAATATCCTCGCGCCTCTCCCGCAGCGGCGGCAGCGCAATGGGAATGACGTTGATACGGTAGAAGAGATCTTCGCGAAATCGTCCTTCGGCAACAGCCCGGGTCAGGTCCGCGTTGGTCGCGGCGATGACGCGGATATCGGCAGACACCTCATCGAGCCCACCCACGCGCCGGAAACGCCGCTCCTGGAGGACGCGCAGCAGTTTCACCTGCATCACCGGGCTCATCTCGCCGATTTCGTCCAGGAAAACGGTGCCCTTCTCCGCTGCTTCCAGAAGCCCCTTCTTGTTGGCGTCGGCACCGGTAAACGCGCCGCGCATGTGCCCGAACATCTCCGATTCGAGCAGGGCTTCAGGCATGGCTCCGCAGTTGAGCGACACCATGGGCTTGTCGCGGCGAAGCGAGTGATAGTGCACGGCCTGCGCGACCAGTCCCTTGCCCGTGCCCGATTCTCCGGTCAACAGGATCGTGCTGTTGGTGCGCGCAATGGTCTCGATCATCTTGAAGACGGCCAGCATCGACTCGCTTCGCCCGATGATGTTCGAGAACTGATGCGACAGACCCAAGGTGCGCTTCAGCAGCAGGTTCTCCTGCTTCAATTCGCGCGCCTCGACCTTCTCGCGCACCTTCATCTTCAGCAGATCGATGTCGAACGGCTTGCTCAGGTAATCGCACGCACCGAGGCGCATCGCCTCGATGGCCGTTTCAGTGGACGCAAACGCCGTAATCATGATTCCCAGGATGTCGGCATCGATTCGCTTGGCTGCGCGCAGCACGTCGACCCCGCTCATGTCAGGCATCTTGATATCCGAGATGAGCAAATCGAACGGCCCGCGCTCGAGCGCCGCGAGGGCGCTTCGGCCACTCTCGGCCAGGACCACGTCGTAGCCTTCGCGTTTGAGCACGATCGACAACAGTTCTCGCATCGACCGCTCATCGTCAACCACCAGGACGCGAGGCGTCGGGCGATCGGTGCCCTTCGGTGTTGGGACTCTCTCTGTGGCAATCATGCGTTCACTTCCGCGCGCGCCGGCAGGCGCACTGAAACGGTGGTGCCGTTGCCCGGTACCGACTCGACACGGATGTCACCGTGGTAGTCGGTGACAATCCGATGGACGATGGCCAGGCCCAAACCGCTGCCCTTCGCAAAGCTGCCCTGAAAGGGTTGAAAGAGGCTGTCGAGCGCCTCGGGTGCGATGCCGATGCCCTCGTCGCTGACCGTGATGACGACGTCCTCGTCATCAGCCGATGCGCCCAGTCGCAGGCGGCCGCCCCCGGGCATGGCGCGCAGACCGTTGGTGGCGAGGTTCCAGACAATCTGCTTCATCTGCCCTTCGTCGGCCTCGAACCAGATCGGGTCGCTCGGCACGGCGATGTCGACGGCGTGAGACGCCTGCACGTCCGCGCTGTTGCGCAGCAGCAGACCGGCGTCCTGGAGCACGCGACGCAGGTCGAAGCGCGCAATCGCAAAACGCCGTGGCCGCGCGTAGTCGAGGAACGACCGAATCGTGCCGTTCAACCGGTCGGACTCGCGCAGCACAATGTCCATCAACTGCTCCTGTTCGGCGCTGAGCGGAAGCTCGTCGCGCAGAATCTGGATGGAGCCGGACATCGATGCCAGCGGATTGCGGATTTCGTGCGCGATGCCCGCCGCCATCTCGCCGACAGCCGCCAGGCGTTGCTGCATGCGCGCGTCGCGTTCGAGTTTCTTGATGTCTGTCAGATCCTGAAACGTGATCAGAAACCCGGTCGTGCCGCCAGGGTTGTCGACGTAGGTGGCGCTCAGCCCGAGGTCGATCTCGCGTCCGTCGGCCCGGCGGTACCTCACTTCGGCGCGACGAGCGCTGCCCCGCGCCAGCCCACGATCGAAGGCCTGTGTCACTTCCGGCGGCAGCTGCAGGACCTCGCTGACGGGCTGACCGAGCGCGGCGGAGGCCGGCAGGCCAGAGATCTTCTCCGCAGCATGATTGAACGTAATCACTCGTCGCAACGCATCGGTGGTGGTGAGCCCGCTCGGCAAGCTGTCGATCACGTTCTGGTTGAGCGCCTGCAGGTCGGCGATCGCGTTCGAGGCCAGCTCGAGCCGCACGCCGGCCTTCCTGACGCTCTCGGCCATCGACCCGCTCAGCATCGCCACGGCGAAGAACCCGAACAGGTTCATGCCGACGACGTACTGCGCGGCTGCTCGCGCCGGAAGTCCGACCGGACGCACCACGGCGCTCACGCCCGCAGGGGTGGAGAATGGCACGTACTGCGACGACACGATGCCGATATAGAACGCGGCACTCAGGGTCGCCACCATCAGTCCTCCCCGTCGCGCCTGAATCACGCTCCCGCCGATGATGGGCAGTGCGTACAAAGACGAGAAGAAGCTGGTCACGCCACCCGTGAGGAAGATGAACGCTGACACCACAACGGCGTCGCACGTGAGTTGTGCGTCGACCAGCCAGCGGTGACGTTCGACCAGACCCAGGGTCGCCGCGGACAGGATCGTCAACGCGTAGGTCGTGGCGATCAGCAGGAAGAACGGGTCGACCGCAAATGAGTCTGGAGCGGTGATCTGCGCGACCGTCGCGCCACCGAGCAGCAGGGTACTGATGATCGCCCGAATGGCGATCAGCCACCCCACCTGCCCGCGCAGATCCGTCCGCATCTGGCGCCCCGGCACTACGTCAGCTTGCTGATCAAGTCGAAGATTGGCAGATACATGGCGATGACGATGCCACCGACCACGACGCCGAGGAACGCGATCATCACTGGTTCGAGCAACGTGAGCAGGCCGGCCACGGCCGTGTCCACTTCGTCTTCGTAGAAGTCCGCGATCTTCGCCAGCATCGTGTCCAGCGCACCCGTGGTCTCGCCGACGCCAATCATCTGCACCACCATCGGCGGGAATACGGCCGTCTCTCTCAGGGGCACCGCAATCGTCTCGCCGCGCTCGATGCTCTTGCGGGTCGACATCACGGCATCCTCGATGATGGCGTTGCCGGACGTGCGCGCCGTGATCTCGAGACCATCGAGAATCGGCACACCAGAGCTGATCAGCGTCGCCAGCGTGCGGCAGAAGCGAGCCACGGCAATCTTGCGCAGAATGTCGCCCAGGATCGGCATGCGCAGCGTGATGCGGTCGATGACGCGTCGGCCGCCCTCGGTCCCGTAGTAGGTCCGAAGTGCCCAGGCCAGAAGGCCGGCAGCCACGAAAATGACCGGGAAGTAGCTGACCAGAGAATTACTCAGCCAGATGACGACGCGGGTGGGCAGCGGGAGTTCGGCACCGAGCCCTTGAAAGAGTTGCGCGAAGGTCGGGATGACTTTCCACAGAATGACGCCAACCACGAGGGCCGCGATCACGATGACCGCGACCGGGTAGATCATCGCGGACTTGACCTGACCCTTCAGCTTGACTGCCTTCTCGATGTAGGTGGCGAGACGCTTCAGAATCGTGTCGAGGATACCGCCCGCTTCGCCGGCGGCCACCATGTTGGTGAACAGCGGGTCGAAGGTCTTCGGGTGTTTGCGCATGGCGTCTGCGAGCGATTGCCCGCCCTCGACGTCGGTGCGCGTCTGCAGGATGACGGCCGCGAAGTTCTTGTCGCTCTCCTGCGAGCCGAGAATGTCGAGACACTGCACCAGGGGCAGGCCGGCGTCGATCATGACCGAGAACTGCCGCGTGAAGACGGCCAGGCTCTTCGCCGACGCGCGCTTCCCGGTCTTCCCCGCTTTGACGGGTGCGCTGGCCTTGCCTTTGGCTGGCGTGATCTTTGTGACCATCACCTGCTCGCGTCTCAGCGCGGCCACGGCAGCTTCCATGGTGTCGGCTGCGCGCTCTCCGCTCACGGTCTGCCCGCTCCGCGTCCTGCCGGAGTATGCGAATGTCGCCATCAATGCCTCACTGGAATTCGAGATGGAAGGTCTCAGATGGAAGATGGCAAGCCAATCTGCAATCCAATCTGAAATCTTCCGTCTTCACTCTCACGATTGCGCTATCGAACCGCTGGCCGCGCCGGTAGCGGCGAGCGGTGCATGCCTGCGCCAGCCACGACGCCAACGCCGCGGCTGATCATTTCCTGCAGTTCGTCCTTGTTCGACGAATTGCCGAGCACGGTGTCGAGCGACAGCATCCCCTTCATATAGAGGCTGGCCAGCGACTGGTTCGCTGTCTGCATGCCGTACTTCTCCTGTCCGGTCTGCATCGAGCCGTAGATCTGATGGATCTTGTCGTCGCGAATCAGGTTTCTGATGGCCGGCGTGGGAATCAGAATCTCGAGCGAGGCCACGCGACCCTTGCCGTCAGACCGCTTCAACAGCGACTGACAGACGATGCCCTCGAGCACCATGGAGAGCTGCGTACGAATCTGCGGCTGCTGCCCCGACGGAAAAATGTCGATGATGCGGTTGATCGTCTGCGCCGCGGAATTTGTGTGCAACGTGGCCAGCGTGAGGTGACCGGTCTCGGCGATTTTCAGCGCGGCTTCGACAGTTTCGAGATCGCGCATTTCGCCGATGAGCACCACGTCCGGATCTTCACGAAGCGCCGCGCGCAGCGCCATGCTGAAGCTGCTGGTATCGCTGTGCACTTCGCGCTGGTTGACCAAACAGCTCTTGTGCGGATGGATGTACTCGATCGGATCCTCGATGGTGAGGATGTGGTCCCGCCGTTCGATGTTGATCTTGTCGATCATGGCGGCCAGGGTCGTCGACTTGCCGCTGCCCGTCGGCCCGGTGACCAGCACGAGTCCGCGCGGCCGCTCCGCAAGCTTGGCAATCACGGCCGGAAGCCCCAGATCGTTGAAGGAACGCACCTTTTCGGGAATGAGTCGGTAGACAGCGCTGGTCGCACCGCGCTGACTGAAGACGTTGCAGCGAAAACGGGCCAGCCCCTTGATGCCGAACGAGAAGTCGAGCTCCTGCGTCTCTTCGAACCGCTTCTTCTGCGCGTCGGTGAGCACGCTGTACACCAGTTGCTTCGTCTCGGCAGGTCCCAGCTCCGCCAGGGGCAGTCGTTCGAGGTGTCCGTGCACGCGGATCTGCGGCGGCGTCGAGGTCGAGATGTGAAGGTCCGAGCCATCCCGCTCGACCAGTGTCTTGAGCAATTCTGGTAATGTCGCCACGTCTACTTCACCGTCTCCCTGACGACTTCTTCGATCGTCGTCACACCAGCTTTGACCTTGCAGAGCCCGCTCTGCCTCAACGTGATCATTCCTTCTTCGATCGCCTTGCGGCGCAGCTCGGGTCCTGACGCGCCGACCAGAATCAGTTCGCGCAGTTGCTCACTCACTTCCAGCACTTCATAGAGACCGACGCGCCCCTTGTAACCGGTTTGGTTGCAACGATCGCACCCGGCCCCGCGCATCGGCGTCACGGTGTGGGCATCCGCCTCCGAGAACCCGGCGTGGACGAGCGCCGAGGGCGACATGGGATGCGGTTCGAGACACTGATGGCACGCACGGCGTACCAGTCGTTGCGCGCAGATCAGATGCACAGAGCTCGCCACCAGGAACGGCTCGATGCCCATGTTCATCAATCGGTTGATGGTGCTCGGCGCATCGTTGGTGTGCAGTGTCGACAACACGAGATGCCCGGTCAGCGCCGCCTTGACGGCGATTTCGGCGGTTTCGAAGTCGCGGATTTCGCCAACCAGAATGATGTTGGGGTCCTGTCGCAGAAAGGATCGCAGGGCCGCGGCGAAGTTGAGGCCGATGTTCTCCCGGATCTGCACCTGGTTGATGCCAACGAGGTTGAACTCGACCGGGTCCTCCGCGGTCATGATGTTCGTCTCTGGCGTGTTGATCTTCGCCATCGATGAATAGAGCGTGTTGGTCTTGCCGCTGCCTGTCGGACCGGTGACGAGCACCATGCCCCATGGACGCTTGATGGCCGCTTCGAACTTGACCAGCGACTCTGGCTCGAACCCGAGTTTCGTCATGTCGAGCATCAACTTGTCGCGGTCGAGCAGACGCATGACGATCTTCTCGCCGAAGAGCGTCGGCAGGACCGACACGCGGAAGTCGATCTCCTTGGGCTGGCCGTTCTCGTTGAAACGGATTTTGATGCGGCCGTCCTGGGGTAGCCGCTTCTCGGCGATATCCAGCTTCGACATGATCTTGATGCGCGACGAAATCGCGTCGCGGTACTTCATCGGCGGACTCATGATGTTGTAGAGAATCCCGTCGATGCGGTAGCGCACCCGCAGTTCCTTCTCGTAGGGCTCGATGTGGATGTCGCTCGCGCCCTTCTGAATCGCGGACATCAGCACGACGTTCACCAGGCGGACCACCGGCGCGTCTTCGCCTTGCCTGGCGAGCGCCTCGGCACTGATCTCCTGAAGTTCTTCGAGAACCTCGACGTCGTCGGTTCTGATCGAGGCCTGCAGCTCTTCGAGGCCCTTGCTCGCGGCATCGAGTGCGCTTGGCCCGCTTGGCGTGATGACCGGAGCAGACTTGCCCGCGCTCGGGTAGTACTTCTGAATCGCTTCGACGACCGCCGTCTCGGAGGCGACGACCGGCTCCACGTTGTAGCCGGTCATGAACTTGATGTCGTCCATCGCGAAGACGTTGGTGGGATCCGTCATCGCGATCGTCAGCGTCGCGCCAGAGCGACTGAGCGGGACGATCTCGTATTTCTGCGCCGTGTCGGCGGGTATGAGCTTGATTACGCTGCGGTCGATCTCGAACTGGGCGAGGTTGATGGAAGGAACGCCGTACTGACGGCTGAGGAGCGTGGTGATTTCTTCATCCTTGACGAGTCCGAGGCGGATGAGGATATGGCCAAGCTTGCCCCCGTTGGCCTTCTGATGCGTCAGAGCCTGTTGGAGCTGGTCCGGTGTGATGCGCTTCTCCTTCAGCAGGAGCTCGCCAATGCGGACGGCCATGAATCGTTCGAATCACCACGAAACGTGGGGGGCTAGTACGCCACATTGACGCCCGCGCTCCACCCGGTCACCGATTCGTCCCGCCCCACGGTTCGCGAGGCGTTCACACTCAGGGCCCGCGTCAACGCAACGCTGAGGCCCGCACTTCCCGCCGGTCGACGCTCGCCGACCGTATTCGCTGACGCACCGGCGCGAAACCCGAACCTCCCGCCAGCCATCCAGCGTTCGAAGCCAGCCGAGATGTGCTTCACATCGCCAACAGCCGTTGACGTCGTCGTCAAATCAGCGTCAGCCGCGACAATCAGTCCCTTGCGCACACCGTTGCGGACTGAGAGGAAGGCGATCCCCGCGCGCACCTGCCTCGACAACGTCGCCCTGTCCGTCCCACCCGTCTCGAAGGTGGGCTCGGTCAGGTTCTTCACCGTCAGACCCACGCGAACATGACCAGCGGTCGCCATGCCACCAACGTCCAGGTCAGCCCGCGTGTGACGGGGCACCTTCAACTCGTCCGCCGCATCGAGCGGCGACGCGTCGATCGACTCTCCGCTGACTGCGCCAGCGCGCAGCAGCTTCAGCGTCGACCCAATCACCAAGTGGTCACCGATCGACTGGCCGATGGTGGCGCCGAACTGGGCGATCGCCACCGAGTGCAAACTGGTCCCGGCGGTCCGCTGATCTTGTCGGGTTGGCGCATCGCTGCCTGTAGAGGCCAGGGGCGTGGTTGCACTGATTCGCAGGCGGTAGTAACTGAGTCCCAGGGCGGGAAACGCTATGGCAAATGTGCTGGAGGCGGTGCGAACGGCCGGAACATCGGTTGTTGGATGGGTCGGCTCGGTCATTCGCCCGCGTTCCGTGACCGTGCTCAAATACTGCCCGGTGGCCAAGCCGGCCGGATTCCACCAGCTCGCCGTCGCATCGTCGGCCACCGCGACAAATGCGCCCATTCCCTGCGCGCGGACGCCAATGCTTTCAAAGGTTTGCGCCGAGGACAGGCTCGTCCATCCGGCGAGGAGAGCAACCGCGAGGCAACCGCGCAGAACCTTACAATTCTTCATAGCAATGAATATATCGGCCAAAGGGCTCCGCAGGGTAAACGGGGTCTGGCCTGCCCGACCCGTCCTGACCGTCCTGCCCGTCCAGCCCGTGCCGGCCTGCCCTGCCTGCCCTGCCTGCCGTGCCTGCCGTGCCTGCCCGACCGTCCCGACCTGCCCTGAGGAACCCGCGTGGTAACTTAGCCGTCATAACCATTAGCCTGACTAAGCTCCACGGACCAAGGACTAGGGACGAAACACCACGAATGGACCACCCAGACGCGCGCGACGCGGCGCGAGACATCCTGAAAATCATCCCGCTTGTCATGCGTACGGTGGCCGCAGAGCTCCGAGCCGCAGGCGAAATGCCTGCTCCCGCGCACTTCGGTCTGCTCACGGTGCTCGGCGGGCAGCCGCGTACGCTCACCGAACTCGCGCAACTGCAGGGCGTCAGCCTGCCGACCATGTCGAATTCGATCTCGACGATGGTCGAGAAAGGCTGGGTGAAGCGCACCTCGCCAGTTGGCGATCGTCGTGTCGCCCTTATCGAGGTGACGCCTGTCGGGAAGGCAACGCTCGCCCGCGTGCGCAAAGCCGCCGAGGCGCACCTGGCCGAGCGGCTCGCGATTCTGGATGCGCCGTCACGCCGAAGCCTGCAGGCCGGCCTCGGCGTGCTGCGGCACGTTTTCGGGGCGCCGCCAGCACCAGCACGCATCGTCAGAACCGATCGAACCGGGAACTCGAGCGTTCCGTCTAAACATGGACACCGCCTTGCTACCTAACCGCTGTCGCCGTGGCCCTTGCGAGGACCACACTGTCTGGAGCGTCGCGTGAACCGCAAGAAGACCCTGATTACCTTGCTCGTCGTGTTGATTGTTGGAGCCGCAGCAGGCGGAAGCTACTACTACTTCAGGAAACCGCCAGGAACGACCGTCACGGTCGAGACCATCAAAGCGCGCGACCTCGAAGCCGTCGTCTCCGCGTCGGGAAAGATTCAACCCAAGCGGCTTGTGAACATCAGCGCCGACGCGTCGGGACGTGTCGTGAACCTGGCGGTGAACGAAGGCGACCGCGTCAAGCAGGGACAGTTTCTGCTGCAGATCGACCCGAAGTCGTTGCGTACACGCGTCGACAGCGGCGCCGCTTCCTTGCAAGCCGCGGAGAGTTCGCTCGATCAGCAGCGGCAGGCGGTTGAAACGGCGCGCGTGCAGTTCGAACAGAGCCAGAAGAGCCTTGCTCGGCAGCGCGACCTCTGGAACCAGCAGCTCACGACCCGCGAGTCGCTCGAGAAGGCCGAGAGCGACGTCCGTTCCGCCGAGTCCACGCTGCGCGAACACGAAAAACTCGTCAACGCACAGAATGCGCGCATCGGCCAGGAGAGGGCGACGCTCGAGAGCGCGCGCTACGACCTGAGCAAGGTCCGCATGGAGTCGCCCATCGACGGCATCGTCACGCGGCGAAACATCCAGGAGGGCGAGACGGCGGTAATCGGCACCATGAACAATGCCGGCACGGTGCTGCTGACATTGGCCGACATGTCGGTCATTCAAGCAGAAGTTGAAGTCGACGAGACCAACATCCCCAACGTCAGCATCGGGCAAGTTGCCAAGATCACCATCGACGCGCTTCCTGACCGAACCTTCAAGGGGCACGTCAGCGAAATTGGCAACAGCCCGATCCAGTCCGCCAGCGGGACCAGCACCCAATCCACGCAAGCGACGAACTTCAAAGTCGTGGTGATGCTCGACGAGATCGTTCCGGATGTCCGGCCCGGCTTCACCTGCACGGCCGACATCACCACGGCCACTCGCGCAAACGTCACGGCGGTGCCGATTCCCGCCGTCGCGGTGCGTGAACTCGTGTACGACGCGGCCGGCGCGGTCGTGAAACCGCCGAAGGAAACGAAGAAACGGAAGCCCACCGATCCCCCGCCGCCCATCGCCGAACTCGAACCGGGCCAGACCCGCAAGGAGATGGAAGGTGTCTTCGTCCGGCGGAGCAATGTCGCCGAGTTCGTGACGATCAAACTGGGCATTTCAGGCGACAAGTTCTTCGAGGTGCTCTCTGGTCTGAAGCCGGGCGACGAGGTCGTGACCGGCCCCTACAACTCGGTGCGCACGATCGCGGACGGCGACGAGGTCAGGGTCGAGGAAGTCAAGAAAGCCACCTCCTCCAAGTAGAGAGCGACGCACGCACGTGAACAAGCTGTTTGAATCCGCCGGCATTGCGCTCGATGCGATCTGGGCCTCGAAGCTCCGTTCGCTCATGACGGTGCTCGGCAACATCGTCGCGGTCACGTCGATCATTGCCGTGGTGTCGCTCATTCAGGGCCTGAACGCGTCCGTCACCTCGGCGATCATGAACCAGGCCGGAGCAGACTCGTTCAGCGTCCAGCAGTTCCCAGTGACGCGAAGCGATGAGGAATTCGAGGCTGTCCGCTCGAACCCACGTCTGACCTTGCAGGAAGCCCGCGCGATCAAGCGCTACAGCGGCGACAGTGTCAGCGCTGTCATGGCTGAACTGCAGGGATCAGGACGGGTGACCTATCGCGACAAGTCCATCGACAACACCAACGTGCATGGCCTCAGCGGCGACTATGTGAACTTCGCCATCTACGACGCCGAGCGCGGACGACTCATGAGTCCGACCGAGGTGGACACGGCCCGTCCGGTCGCAGTTCTTGGATGGCAGACGGCCGATCGACTCTTCGGTGCCGAAAGCGACCCGTTGGACAAGATCATCCAAATCGAGGGCGTGCACTTCAGGGTCGTGGGCGTCGCCGCCAAGAAAGGATCGGTTCTCGGACAGTCGCAGGACGGCTTCGTCAACATTCCACTTGGGCAGTTCCAGATCATCTTCGGATCGCGTCGTTCGCTCTCGTTCACGGTCAAGCCACGAGACGTGTCGAATATCACGGCCGTGATGGACGATGCGACGATCGCGTTGCGTACGGCCCGTGGGCTCAAGCCCAAGCAACCCGACAACTTCGGCATGTTCACCTCGGACACGATCCTCGACATCTACCATCAGGCAACGAACGGGATCTTCGCGGTGCTGGTGGGCGTGGTGGCGCTCTCGCTCGTGGTTGGCGGCATCGTCATCATGAACATCATGCTCATGGTGGTGACGGAGCGAACGCGCGAGATTGGCTTGCGCAAGGCTCTGGGCGCGCGCCGGTCGGACATCATGGCGCAGATGCTCACCGAGAGCGTGGTGCTGTCGGTGTTCGGCGGCGTCATTGGCACGCTCCTCGGCAGCGGCATCGCGACAACCATCGCGCGGTTCACGCCCATTCCGGCGTCCCTGGAGTTATGGTCGGTGGCGCTCGGCATCGGCATCACCGCACTCGTCGGACTGTTTTTTGGCCTCTACCCGGCCTCACGAGCCGCAAGGCTCGACCCCATCGAGGCGTTGCGTCGTGAATAGCGCCACCAGCATGACCAGAAACGCTCTACCACGGAGAACACGGAGCACAAACCAGGAGGGCACGGCACTCTCTTTGAAAACCAACACAGTGACCTCCGTTCGTCTCCGTGACCTCAGTGGTAGCGCTCTTAGGGGTTGCTGCTGATGCGATTGACGCTCTTCGGCGAAATCGTGACGATGGCGTTCGACACGGTGCGGACCAACAAGATGCGGTCCGTGCTCACCGTGTTGGGCGTCGTCATCGGCATCACGTCGATTGTCGGCATGACGGCGATGATTCGCGGGTTCGACCAGTCGTTGCGCGACATGATTCGCACGGTCGGCCCCGATACGATTTTCGTGCAGCGATTTGGCGTCACCAGCTTCGCGAGCGGGGCCGAGATCCGCGACCTGCTGAAACGGCCGAACCTCACCATCTCCGACGGCCGAGCCATCGAGGAGCAGAGCGACACGATTCAGCTCATGGACATTCAGCTCGGCGCCGGCGGTCCGCCGACGCAGCGCCGCGTCTTCTATCGCGATCTCAAGAGCCGCCCGATCGTCGTGCTCGGCACGACCGAGAACTTTGCCGAAGGCACGCGCATTCCCATGGCGGCCGGCCGCTTCTTCAACGGCACGGAGGTTCAGTACCGCAAGAACGTCGTGGTCATGGGGAACGCGCCCTTCGAGCTGCTGTTCGGGGCATCGGGCACAGACCCGCTCGGCAAGTCAGTTCGCGTTGGGTCGGAGCGCTTTGAAGTCGTCGGCGTGTTCGACGAGCGACCTGCGGCCGGCGGTTTCAATCTGGGCCAGGACGACTTCGTGGTGATCCCGTACACGACCTATCAGCGCATCTTCGGACTGAACGCGGTTCGTGTGGCTCGCAACGCGACCTTCCTGCCGATTCAGATCGCGCTCGTGCCGCGCGACGGCGTCACGCAAGAGGATGCGATCGCAGACGTGCAACGCGTCATGCGCATCCGGCACGGTCTGCGCCTCGACGAACCCGACGACTTCGACATCGTCACCCAGGACGCCTTCCTCAAGCTCTGGGATCAGATCAGCCAGGGCACGTTCTTTGCCTTGATCGTGATCTCGTCGATCGCGCTCATGGTCGGCGGTATCGGCGTCATGGCCATCATGTCGATCTCGGTCACCGAGCGAACGCGGGAGATCGGCGTCAGGAAAGCCCTGGGCGCACGGCGTTCAGAGATTCTCTTCCAGTTCCTCATGGAAGCGGCGTTTCTCACGTCGCTCGGAGGTGTGATCGGCATCGCCTTCGGCGCCGGCATCGGATGGGCCGTCCATCTGATCTCTGGCTTCCCCATCTCGCTGCCGTGGTGGTCGTTCGCCATCGGCATCGGCTTCTCCGCGTCGGTCGGGATCTTCTTCGGCATGTATCCCGCGTTCAAGGCATCCCGGCTCGATCCCATCGAAGCGCTCCGCTACGAATAGCGTCAAGCGGGGAACCACAAAGAGCTCTACCACAGAGGACACGGAAGACGACGGAGGTCACGGGCTCAAAAAGAGTGAAAGCCGTGGATTCCGTTCGTCCTCCGTGATTTCCGTGGTGGAGTTTTTGTCGGGACGTCGCGACGGCTTGACCGCCGAAGCCGACGCCGAAGGCGTAGGCGGTTGCGACTGCGAGCCTCGGTGACTATGATGCGCGCAGGGGGCATCCCATGAAGGTCTACGACGCCGGATCCATCCGCAACATTGCGTTGGTTGGTCACACCGGTTCGGGCAAGACGCAACTTGCCTCGGCCATTCTCGCCGACGCGGGCATGGTGAACCGGTTCGGCCGGGTTGACGACGGCACGACCACAACCGACTTCGACGAAGAAGAAGTCGCCCGCAAGCACACGCTCTCGGCCAGCCTCGCCTATGCCGAGTGGAACAAGCAGAAGATCAATCTCATCGACACGCCCGGAATGGGCAACTTCATGAGCGAAGCTCGCGCAGCGCTCCACGTCGCAGATGCCGCAGCGGTGGTCGTCGACGGGGTGGCGGGCGTGATGGTGCAGACCGAGAAATTATGGGAGGCTGCCAACGAGCTCCAGTTGCCTAGGCTCGTCATCGTGAACCGCATGGACCGGGAGCGAGCCAGCCTCGAGCGCACCCTCCAGTCCTTGCGCGACACCTGTCACCGCACAGTCGTGCCCGTGCAGCTGCCCATTGGTGAAGAACGGGCGTTCAAGGGCGTCGTCGACCTGGTCACGCGCAAGGCGTTTGTCTACGGACCGGACGCCAGCGGAACGGTCAAGGAGGAACCGGTTCCCTCCGACATGGCCGCGGCTGTCGAGCACGCGCGTGAATCGCTCATCGAGATGGTGGCCGAGTCGGACGAAGGGCTCATGGAGCGCTTCTTCGAAGCGGGTACGCTCACCGACGAGGAACTGTCGCGCGGCCTGCGTGCAGCGACTATCGCAGGCAAACTCTTCCCGCTCGTCTGCGTCTCCGCGCTCGCGAACATTGGCATTCCTCAGCTGCTCGACGCCGTGGTCGCGCTGTTGCCCTCACCTGCCGATCGTCCGTTCCAGATGATGGATGGGTCTGGCGCGTCGGTGGCACCGCGAGCGGCGGACGACAAGGCGCCTGTGTCCGCCTTCGTCTGGAAGACCATCGCTGACCCGTTTGCCGGTCGGATCACGATGTTTCGCGTGGTGACGGGCACCTTGAAATCGGACTCGACTGTGCAGAACAAGAGCCGCGAGTCCACCGAACGATTCGGGAGTTTGCAGCTGCTGCAGGGCAAGACGCCGACACCGGTACCCGAGATCAAGGCCGGCGACCTCGGCACAGTCGCCAAATTGAAAGATACGCTCACGAACGACACGCTGGGCGACAAAGCCGACGGCGTCCGCTTCGCTGCGATGCAGTTCCCTGAGCCTGTGCTGTCGTATGCGATCGAACCGAAGAGTCGTGGAGACGAAGACAAGATCAATCAGGCCATGCATCGGCTCGAAGAGGAAGACCCCACGATCCGGTACAGCCGCGATCCGCAGACCAAGGAGCTGCTGCTCTCGGGGCAAGG
>JBEBGB010001101.1:0-1512 GCA_040081675.1 Vicinamibacterales bacterium | reverse complement strand
TAGCGTGTCAGTTCGAGTTGCTGGCGCAAGCGGACGGCGCCCAGCGCATAGACGCCTGACCGCGTCGGTTGCCCATAGCGGAGCACGGTGAGACTCGTGCTGCCGCCGCCGACTTCCGCCAGCAGCGTCCACGCGCCGCGCATCGCGGGATGCCGCTTCAGCGAGTCGCGGACGGCGAGGAACAGGAGGCGGGTCTCTTCCGCTTCGTTGATGACATCGAAGGTGATGCCGGAGCGCGCTTGCGCACGGTCGAGGAACAGGTCGCCGTTTCGCGCCTCGCGCACCGCGCTGGTGGCCACGGCGCGGACCTCGGTCACCCCGTACCCGTCCATGATGTGACGAAAGCCATCCAGGGCGGCGAAGGCGGCATCGGCGGTGCGGGGCCGGATCACCCCTCCCGAAAAGGTATCGCGACCAAGCTGCACGCCCCGTGACGCCTCCTCGAGGAGGCTGACGCGGCGCGCCGAGGAGATTTCGGCGATGACCAGGCGAATCGCAGTCGCGCCCATGTCGAGCACGGCCACGACTCGTGCGGCAGTCTGATGAGCGGTATCGGGCATGGCGGCTGGGGAGTCCGAACGGGTGCCAGCATCGTACCCGAAGCGCTGGCCAAGCGGGTTTACACCGCCGTTACGACCGGCCGGAAGCCGGGCAATCGCTGCGTGCCCGTGTCTGGCCGGTTGGCTCGTTCAGTCGAGGAAATGGACCCTCGTTGCTCACTTCACCGTGAACTGCCAGCTCACGCCGGCTGATGAGACCGGATAGCACAGAAGGTCGTCGCACGCCTGGTAGTTCACGGCGCCGCCAACCGTAATGATGTCGCCCGACTTCGCCGAGGCCTTGATCGTGACGGGCATCGTGATGCGAAACGCGGATCGATAGAGGGGCACGGCATCGGCCGACCCCGGCGAGAATGCACGCTCCGGCTTCGGATACGTGGCCTTGCCCAGGTTCAGCGTCGCGTTCGGGGTGATGACCAGCGACACTGGCGTGAAGTCCTTCGCGCCCGCGGCGTAGATGTGTATCGACGGATTCGGCGCCACATCTGCCCGCAGCGTGACTGATCCGCCCGGGACAGCGTTAACTGCACTGGCTGAGGCGACAACCGTCGCGTGCGAAGCCGTCACCTTCGGCAGCAAAGACTGTGCGCTCATGACCCCGACACACGCCACGGAGGTTCCGACCAATGTCGCGAGAGTGATCGCGAAACGCACCATAGCAGAGATTGTAGCCTCTACTCGGACGCGCTGCCGCTCGGTCGGCCCGCCTCGACCTGCTACCATCGCAACCGTGACCGCATCTCTGCCGCGCGTGCTCATCGTCGAAGACGACGCAGACATTGCCGACTTGATTCGGCGCTACCTGCAGAAGGCAGGGTTCGACGTCGACGTCCGTCTCTCGGGTCGCGATGCACTGCGCGCCATCGCCGACAATCGTCCCGATCTGCTGGTCCTCGACGTGATGCTTCCCGAGGTGAGCGGACTGGACATCTGCAGGGCTGTTCGTTCAGAC
>JBEBGB010001100.1:0-1517 GCA_040081675.1 Vicinamibacterales bacterium | reverse complement strand
TCTGGCAAGGACGTGGTCTGGGTGCCGACACCGCAGGCGCTGGTCGACAAGATGCTCGACATGGCGCAGGTCACGCCGAAGGACTTCCTGATGGACCTTGGCTCAGGCGACGGGGTCACGGTCATCACCGCTGCGAAGCGGGGCGTGAAGGCGCTCGGCATCGAGTACAACCCCGACATGGTGGAGTTGGCGCGTAAGAACGCAACCGCCGCAGGCGTTACGTCGTTCGCGAATTTCGAGAAGGCCGACCTGTTCGAGACCGACTTCTCGAAGGCGACGGTGATCACCATGTTCCTGCTGCCGTCCATCAACATGAGGCTGCGGCCAACCCTGCTCGCCCTGAAGCCCGGCACCCGCATCGTGGCCAACACCTTCAACATGGAGGACTGGGCGCCCGACCGGTCCGAGACCATCCCCTCGTGCGAACGTTGGTGTACGGCGCTGCTATGGATTGTGCCGGCAAAGGTTCAGGGGTCCTGGCGTGCGGGACGCGACACTGTGACGATCACGCAGCAGTTCCAGAAGATCACCGGGACGTTCGGGAGCGTGCCGATTGTCAACGGCGCGCTGCGAGGGGAGGAGATCTCGTTCGACGCGGGCTCCGCGCATTACACCGGGCGCGTGAACGGCAACCAGATGAGTGGCACCTATACGGCCGACGGCAAGCAGGCCGGGTGGACCGCGACCCGGCAATAGATGCACGCTCCGCACGGCGGCGAGGGAGACCGTTTCTGGAACCCCGCGAATCGTCGCCGCGTGATTTCGACAGTCATGGTGCGCTCCAGCCCACAAGCGTAAGATGGGGGCGTGACGCGATCAACAAGCGCCTCGAGGTGGCTTCTCGGCGCGGCGTTCATCATCGTGTGCGTTCTGGTGACGCGAGCCTACGTCGTCCAGGGACAGACAGACTGGAAACCCATCGCGCCCGTCGAACGAGGTCGTCAGGCCATGAACAGTGGAGCTGCGCCCGCACCGTCACGTGCCACACGCCTCATCTTCGAGTATGACGGCGAACGTGTGCGCGTCGTACAGCAGACACCTGTCGACATTGCCGCTGCGGCGTTGCCGTCGGCGGCGCCCGACCAAGTCGGTGTGTTCGTCGACGTGCGGGACGCGGGTAATCACACGCTTGCGCGCGTGCCAGCACCGCAAGCTCTTTCGACCAGCATCGAGGCGTTTCCCGAGCGACACGATCAGCAGTTCTCGCGAACCGATGTCGCGACGCCGTCTGGTGCCTTCACGGTCGTCGTCCCGGTGCCTGCTGGCGCCGACCACGTCACCATCGTCAGAGTTGCAACGAGTCCTGGCGCCACTGCGACTACCGAGCCGCGCACCACCGATCTGGTCAGTTTTCCCCTGAAACCGCTGTAGCCATCAGGTTCCAGGCGCTGCCAGCGCCGAGGGACGAATGAGATTCGTCTCAACCGGGTGGACGACGTTCCCGGCCACCGCTCAGAGAGGATCAAGCTGATGCCACTCTCCCGCGCATGTGCGACCCTCGTGGCCTGCCTGCTCGT
>JBEBGB010001099.1:0-1518 GCA_040081675.1 Vicinamibacterales bacterium | reverse complement strand
GAGCGCAATGGGCAGGTTGGTGCGATTGAACAGCATCACGTCCTGCTTGACGCCGTCCTCGAACACCTGGAAGTCGTCCTGGGCCAGATCGATGACGTATTTCTGCGCCGGATCGGTCACCGTGACGTTCAGCGAGACGATGTCCACACCGGCACGAAACGATGGTTGCAGGTTGCCCTGTGGCGCTGGGGCTGCGCCCGACGGTTGTTGCGCTGCTGCAGGAGCCTGCGCCGGTGCGCCCGACAGCACGAGCGGCACAGACACGCCTGCGGCGAGCGCGACGAGTGTCGCCCATGCGGCGCGCACACCCTGCGTTCGACTCATCTGCGTCCGCCTTCGCTGGCAGTGAGTTGGGCGATGCCGCGTATGGTGATGCCAGGCTTGGCACCGCTGACGGTGACCTTCTCGGGTTGAATGAGTCGTTGCGGCTGCGCGTAGGTGACTTTGTACTGATGCGTCAGCTCCTCGGCCAGTTGCTTCAGGCGCGGCGTGAGGCCCGTTCCGGTCAACACCGTGTCGTATCTGCCGCCGGTGTCGCGCGTGCCGACGTCGAGCACCATCTCGCGGTCGTGATCGCCCGTTATCGGGCGTCCAACGACGACGACGTGCAATGCGGCGCCACCGTTGCGCAATGCTTCCAGCACGGACTGGTAGGGACGATCGCTCAACTCCACACCGGATGTAATGACAGCCACGATGACCGGGTGGGTCGACTCGCGTTTCTTGATGTTCTTTGACGTCTCGATGATGCCGTCGAGCAGATACGTGCCGCTGTCGGACATGGCGAAGATCCGTTGCGCGCCCTTCTTGGCCTGTTCGAGGTTCAGCGTGTAATCCGTGTTGATCGTGGGACGCTCGCCAACGGTGATGACAGCGACCTGATGCTTCGCGCCGCTCGGATCGGCGCCCACGGTGCCGATGAATGTCGAGACCGCCTCGCGAATGTCGCGCACGTACGAATCGGCAGCCTGACTGTTGTCGACCAGCAACGCGATCTGCATGGGATCGGACGAAGGCGCGACGTTCAGCACCTCGCGCTGGACCTTGTCTTCGCGCACGACGAAGTCGGTCGGGCCGAGACCAGGGGCCGGCGCGCCGTTCTGATCGAGTGCGCTCGCGTAGACCACACGCGGTTGCGCTTGAGCGCGGAGGATGACAGGCACCGCAACGGCGAGACCTGCGAGCAGGAGTCCGACGGCCGACGATCGTCGTAGCGTCATGCGCCCAGTATAGGACTCGGCGTTCGCGATGGTCAATGAACTCTGCGCAACGAAGTGCTTATCTTTCTGACGTTTGCGGCGATGCTCGGCCGCCGTGTTCAACGCCCTTGACACTTGGCCGCCGCGCCGTAAGACTCCGCACACCAAACATGGGTCACTATCTGTCACTGCTGCTGGCGCTGCCGGCCTGTGGCGCCGCCGGCGTCATGTGCATTCCCGAGCGACAGACCCCGCTCATCAGGGCGCTGGCGAGAGTGGTTGCCGGCACCACGCTCTTGCTCGCGTTGCCGTTGTGGAC
>JBEBGB010000294.1:0-6191 GCA_040081675.1 Vicinamibacterales bacterium | reverse complement strand
GCTCGCGACAAGGAAGAGACCAAGCGCGTGCTGTACGTTGCGTTGACGCGCGCCCGAGATCGCCTCTACCTGTCTGCGACCGTCACCAACGGCGCCTTCAGACCTACGCGCGGTGCGCTTGCCGAGGTCTTACCGGACGGCGTGCGAGCGCTGTTCGTGCGAGCGGTCGCAGCACCGGGTGTGTTGGTGTGGACACCAGATGGGGACCGCAGACACGAATTCGTGGTGCGTGGCGCGCCGCCGGCCGAAGGCCCTCGCTTTGATGAGCTTTGAACCCTGCAAATTGCCCAGCCTCCAACGCCGGTCCACGGCGACCGACTGCGATAAATCGCGAGCAGTGAGTGATTTCTGGGCGTTTTTCGTTGCGTGCGCCGAAAGCAATTACATAGAATCAAGCTTTACGGCAGCCCGAATGATGGGCGAAAGGGGAACCGTTCGTGACGTTGACTTGTCCTAACTGCGGCAACGACCGGAACTTCCAGGTCAAGACGCTGCAGATGCACGTAGTGCACCTCGAAGATAACCGCGTGGAAGTATCCGATGAAAGCCGTCCGGCTGTGCTCGAGGTGCTTTGCGACGAATGTGAATCAGCCCTCAATTTCGAAGAGTTCGAGGATACCCTCCGCAAGGAAGTCCTGCTCACGATCGGCGCCCGCTGACGCCGGCGCCGCCTCCAGGCCACTAGTCTTCGGCGGCGTCCTCGAAGTAATCACAGTCCGGACACACCCACTCTTCGACCGTCTTCGCTGGTGCTTCCCCGAAGCCAGGGATTCGCGTGACACTTGTGGATACCCGACGACGCATTGTGCCTCCGCACAAAGGGCACTCGCGTGTTTGAAGCGTGTGTTTCGATTCGATGCCCGACGGTATCATCGGGCCGGCGTCTTGACAAGAGTCGGACCCACTCCTATCGTTGACGGACTTTGGCCGTGAGACGCGATCCCTTCCGCGACGAACCGATCTTCGCCATGCGCCGTGTCACGCGGACGAGTGACGCGGCTGCCGACTGCTTTCAGGACGAGGTTGCGATCGACTTTCCGTCCGTCGAAGGCCTGGTCGAGCGCGTACGCGACGCGTTTCTTGGCGGCGAGGAACGTGACGAGTCGACGGTGACCCAGGAAGTGCGCTTGTCGAATGGTGAAGCTCGGCGCGGCGCCATCGTCCCGCTCGAATTGCCGATCAAGGGCACGTGTCGTCGCTGCGGCGGACGCGGAGAGGTGTGGACTGAGCCCTGCCTTGCGTGCTGCGGCAGCGGAGGATGGCTCGTGCGGCATCCCATTCGCGTCTCGGTTCCAGCAGGCGTCTCACATGGTGCCCGGTTCCGCTTCAAGGTCTCTGCGCCGCATGCGGCTCCGGTGCGCGTCGAGTTGCACGTCGCCGTGTGCGCCTGACCTGACACTTCACCGGACGGTCCTGCCGTGAAAGGCGTTCACGCTCCAGCCCTTCGATCACCAGAGGCGCACGTCGACCTCGTTGGTGTGCTCTTTATCGTGTGGGGTGGACTCACGATTCTCATCGGCGTCTGCACCCTTGCGCTCGGTCTCGCTGCCGCGTCCCTGATCTCGGATGGGGATGACGCGGGGCGTAGCCAGTTTGCCGCCGGCTTTGTCACCGCGATGTTCATCACATTCGCGTTGCTGGCGGTGGCGTGGGGCTCGGCTCACACGTCCGTCGGCGTGCTCGTGCGGCGGCGTCGACACTGGTCACGACTCGCGGCGCTGCTCCTCGGGTCCGTGGATTTGCTGCTGCTGCCCTACGGCACGGCACTTGGTCTCTACACGCTCTTCGTGTTGCTGCGTGACGACACCAAGAGATCCTTCGATCTGTCTTAGTGCGTTTCAAAATTAGAGCATTAACACGGAGTTCACCGAGACGAACGGAAGACACGGCTCATCTGCCTAGCATTCTCCGTGTTCAATGTTCTGCTCCGTGTCCTCTGTGTTAGAGCTTCTGGTCAATTTGCAATCAGCTCTGAGATCATCGCCCTCGCGCAGAGGCCGCGGCGGTCACTCTCCAGATACGGTTGCCGCTGTCGTCGGAAACGAGCAGCGCACCGTCGGGAGCGACGGTGACGCTCACTGGACGTCCCCACTGCTGCACGGGCGTGCCGTTCTCCCCTGTGCTCGCCAGGAAGCCGGTCAGGAAGTCTTCGGTCGCGCCCGGCTTGCCGTTCATCATCGGGAAGAACACCACGCGGTACCCCGACGCCACCGTGCGGTTCCACGATCCGTGCAAGGCCACGAACCCGCCGTTCCTGTATTTCGCGGGAAACTGCGAGCCGGTGTAGAACGCAACGCCAAGCGCGGCCGAATGCGCGGGCAGGAGGACGTCCGGCACGATTGCACGGTTGACGAGATCGGGGAACGCGCCGACGTACTTCGGGTCGTAGTGCCGGCCGATGTAGGAATAGGGCCAGCCGTAGAACCCGCCGTCTTTCACCGACGTCGCATAGTCGGGCACCAGGTTGTCGCCCAGGTTGTCGCGTTCGTTGGTCGCGACCCACACCACGTCCGTTCCCGGCTGCACCGTCAATCCCACAGGATTGCGAATGCCCGACGCGTAGATCCGCGCGCCCGTGCCATCGGGGTTTACTTCCAGGATCGCTGCGCGGCGGCAGTCTTCGCCGGCGTCACTGTTCGACGCCGAGCCCACCGCGATATACATCTTCGTTCCGGCGCGATTGAACACGACGGCGCGGGTCGAGTGCCCGCCAGTCGGCAGGTCGAGCAGCCTCTCCGGCGCGCTTCGCGCCTCCATGTCGCCACTGCGGTACTCGAATCGGACGATCGAGTCGGTGTTCGCGACGTACAGGTACCCGCCCTGGAACGCGAGGCCAAACGGCAGACGCAGTCCGCCCGGACCACGGCGTGCGTAGTCCGGTGGTGGAGTGCACGCAGGCGGGTTGGCGATGAGCGACTGCGGACCTTCCAGGACACCCAGCACCGGTGCTGGCCGTCCGGCTGGCGCGGCGGGTGGCGGTGCGGAGGGCGGTGCCGGCGCTGTCTTTCCGTCGGCGAACACGCCGCGCGCCTCGAAGACGCCGTCGTTGTTCGCGTCTCTCAGGACGAAGATCGAATTCGTCGATGGCGAGCTCACGAAGAGGTCGCCGTTTGGCGCGTACACCATCACCCGCGGTCCTCGCAGTTCCGCGTAGCTGGCCACTGAGAATCCGGCAGGGGCCGTCGGCAGCGTTCCCTCGGGTTGCGGTACTCGTCGATTCGAGTTGGCGGTGGCGGGCGATGGAGCAGGTAACTGCTCAGCGCGAGGCTGCGGGTGCACCGAGTTCTGTTGCGCGCCGGCGGGGGTGCCAGTGAGTTGTGTGGCTCCGAAACATCCCAGGAGGAGGAGTGGCCAGACGCGTACCGGACGTGACGACTGTCGTGATGAGTTCATCGGATGTCCTCCACCGAGCTCAGTCGATCGCGGCTGCGGATCGTCAGAAGCGCGACGCGTATTCGCTCACACCAGGAATGAGCAGGCGGTAGCCGTTCAGCGCGCGGACGATCGCGAACACGTGCATGGCCAGCACTGCCGCCCACAGGCAGACGAAGACCAGCGACACCAGGAAGACCACACCGAAAGTGACTGCGAGCAACAGCTGCATGAGGACGGCAAGCGCAATGAATGCAGCGATCTCGGCGGCCATGAGCACCAGGCCGTGTTTCGCGTGCCACTGCACGTCGGCATCGTCTTTGGCGAGGAGCCACGGGATGAAAGCGAGCGGCCACATGTAGGCCAGCACGAGCAGTGCCGCGCGGTTCGGCGCGCCTTCGGCCATTCGGCGGAGTCTACCATTTCTTGTTCCGGGCCAGCCAAAGCCGATACCATTTGATCCATGGCACTCGAACAGGCGGCGGTCTTGAGCGCACTCAGAGCCGTGCGCGATCCCGATCTCAACCGGGACATCGTCAGCCTTGGCTTTATCAAGGACCTGAAGATCGACGGCGGCGCGGTTGCGTTCACGGTCGAACTCACGACACCCGCGTGTCCAGTGAAGGACCAGATGCGCGATCAGGCACGCGCCGTGGTGCTGCAGATTCCCGAGGTGACGAGCGTCGACGTGAAGATGAGCGCGCGCGTGCGCGAGGCCACCGCCGGCGACGGTGGACGCCAGCCCGTTCCGGGCGTGAAGAACATCATCGCGGTCGGAGCCGGGAAAGGCGGCGTCGGCAAGACGACGCTGTCGGTGAACCTGGCGCTGGCCCTGGCGAAGTCGGGCAGTCGCGTGGGCATGATCGATGGCGATATCTACGGACCGAACGTGCCGATCATGCTGGGCATACAGACGCAGCTTGGTACCGATGGCCAGAAGATCATCCCGGCGGAGAAGTTCGGGCTGCAGGTCGTGTCCATGGGCTTCCTCGCTACCGACGATTCGCCCATCATCTGGCGCGGACCCATGCTGCACAGCGCGCTCCAGCAGTTTTTCCGCGAAGTGCGTTGGCTCGATCTCGACTATCTGATTGTCGACATGCCTCCTGGCACGGGCGACGTGGCGCTGACACTGGGACAGACAGTGCCCGTTGCTGGCGCCGTTGTGGTCACCACGCCGCAGAAGGTGTCGCTGGCCGACAGTCGACGCGCGATTGCGATGTACCGCAAGCTGAACATCCCGACGCTCGGCATCATCGAGAACATGAGCTACTTCGTGTGCCCAGGCTGCCAGAAGGAGTCGGACATCTTCGGCACTGGTGGCGGAGCGCAAATGGCCGAATCGATGGGCGTGCCGTTTCTCGGCGGCGTGCCTCTCTATCAGCCGATTCGCGAAGGCGGAGACAGCGGCGTGCCGTTGATGATCGCCGAGCCAGGTGCGCCCGCGGCAGTCGCGATCATGGCTGCAGCCGAGCGCCTCGCTGCGCAGGTGTCGATCGCGAGCTACACGAAGACCACCATTCCGCTCACAGTGGTTCAATGAACATCGCCTACAGCAAGCACACGCTGGCGAACGGGCTCGACGTGCTGATCCACGAGGATCGGTCGTGCCCGATCGTGTCCGTGAACATCTGGTACCACGTGGGTTCGAAGAACGAAGTGCCAGGACGGACGGGGTTCGCCCATTTCTTCGAGCACTTGATGTTCGAAGGATCCGAACACCACGACAAGGGTTACTTCCAGCCGCTTCAAGGTGCGGGCGCCCTGTTGAACGGGTCGACGAATGCCGACCGCACCAACTACTGGGAAGTGGTGCCGACCAGTGCTTTCGAGCTCGCGTTGTGGATGGAATCGGACCGCATGGGGTTCCTGCTGCCAGCGCTGACGGCCGCGAAGTTCGAGAATCAACGCGACGTGGTGTTGAACGAACGTCGCCAGAGTTACGAGAATCGACCGTACGGGCTTGCGCCGATCGCGATGTTGGCAGCGCTCTATCCGGCTGATCATCCATATCACTGGCCGACGATCGGCGAGATCGCAGATTTGCGCGCGGCCCGCGTCGAAGAGGTCCGAGAGTTCTTCGCGAGGTATTACCACCCCGCGAACGCATCGTTGTCGATCGCTGGCGACGTCGACACCGACGAAGCGCTCGATCTGGTGGGGCGCTATTTCGGCGACCTCCCTCCGGGGCCAGCCGTTGCGGCGGTCCGTCCGACTCCGCCGCAACTCGTGGGTGAGACGCGGCTCATGATCGAAGACCGCGTCGAGTTGCCGCGCCTCTACCTCGCATGGATGTCGCCCTCGATGTTCGCAGACGAGGATGCCGAACTGGATCTCGCGGCCGACATTCTCGCGAATGGCAAGACCTCGCGACTGTATCGCCGGCTGGTGTACGAGCTGCGTGCTGCGACGGATGTCTCAGCGGCTCAGAATTCCCGTGAGGCGGGCGGCTTCGTGCAGGTCGCCGCGACAGCGGCACCTGGCCGGACACTCGCAGAACTCGAGCGGGTCATCGTCGAGGAAATCGCAAAGTTGGCCACCGAGGGTCCGACGGACGATGAGATCGAGCGCGGACGAGTGCAGGCCGAAGCGCAGTTCATGTATCGCCTTCAGACGGTGGGCGGTTTCGGTGGGAAGTCGGACCAGCTCAATGCCTACAACGTGTTCCTGAAGGATCCGGGTTTCTTCGAGCGCGATCTGGCTCGCTACCACGAGGTGACCGCCGAATCGCTGCGCGGGGCGGTCGCGCGCTATTTGACCAGCGCCAATCGCATTGCGCTGAGCATCGTGCCTGCAGGCAAAACTGTCTACGCGCTGGC
>JBEBGB010000293.1:0-6213 GCA_040081675.1 Vicinamibacterales bacterium | reverse complement strand
AGCGTCGCCTTCGTCTGCAGATAGTGCCTGCGCACGAAGTTCTCCGCTTCCTCGAGCGCTTTGACTTTCTGGACGGCCTGATCCATCAACACCGTGACGTTGTGGAACATGCCTTCGGCGGCCGACGCAATCACGATATCGACGCGAGGACGCTGCAGTTGGGCCGAAGGAATAACCTCGACACCGACAACCTTGTCGCGGTCGTTCCAGATGGGTCGCGTGCCGAGCAGATAGAAGATCTGCGACTCGAGCACGCCTTCATGCCGCATGGTCTCGTCGCCCCAGATGACGAACGACACCTTCTCCGGATAGCGACCGTGTTGCTTTTTGTGGTCGGCCAGCATCTGGTCTGCGAGCGTCACACCGAGCTCCCACGACGCGCGCTTTGGCACCTTGTCGGGATCGATCCCGTAGAAGTTCTTGCCGGTGGCGTACGAGTCAGGGTTGCGGATCGGCTCGCCGCCGCTGCCGGCCGGGACGAAGCCACCGCCAAGCGCGCGCATCAGGCTGTCCAGCTCACGTGGGCCTGACGCGACGATGCGCTCTTCCATTTCGGCTGCCAGCACCTGTGCCTTCTCAGGCAACAGACTGCGATCGGCGCTGACGATCGCATCGATCGTGCTCTCGCGCAGCGCGGGAGCCGGTGTACGTCCGAAGGCGTGCAGGCCGAACGGGATGTTCTGGCCTTTCAGTTCGAGCAGGTGATTCTCGATCCGGTGCAGCGTGCTCTCGTCAAGGCTCCCTGGCTGCGAAAGGTCGAGACCCAAATCCTTGGCAATGCCCAGCGTTCGCACCTGTTCGCGAATCCGGTTGCCGATCGCCTCGGCGAGCTGCGGGTTCTTGCTCTGGTTCAGGTCGTAGTCGCTGATCGATTCGGCCAGCGCCGCCAGTTCTGCATAGAGCCCGCCCTTCTTGAACGGCGGCACCATGTGATCAATCAGCGTAGCCATCCCGCGTCGCCGTGCGACGAGTCCTTCTCCGACGACATCCACGTTGTAGATGTAGAGGTCTGGCAGGTCGGCGATCAGTGCGTCCGGTGCATCCTCTTCCGAAAGTCCGACATCCTTACCATCGAGCCACTCGAGCGTGCCGTGCGTGCCGACATGCACCACGGCGTCGGCCTTGAATCCACTCCGCAACCACGCGTAAGCGGCGACGTATTGATGAGGAGGGGCCAGATCCTTGGCGTGATACATCTTCTCGCTGTCTTCGCCCCAGCCGCGTGACGGCTGCGGAAGCAAGACAACGTTGCCGTACTTCACGACCGGGATGACGAACCCTCCGCCGTCTGCCATCAACTTGGTGGCGTCAGGTGCGCCCCAGTCCTTGATGATCTTCGCGCGCAGCGCGGGTGCAAACTCCGCAAGCCAGCGCTTGTAGTCCGCCGCGCTGACCCGCACGGCGCTCCCCTGTGCCAGCAGTTCCTGGAGCTCTCCTGGCGCGTAGCCACCGACGTTCCGCGCCTTGCTGGTGATGTCCGCCAGCACGTGCTCGGCAGACAGATCCGCGCCGCCCAGATCGTACCCGTCCGCAGACATGCGCTTCAGGGTGTTCGCGATTGACTCGGCGACGTTCAGATAGCTTGCGCCGATGTTCGCCTTGCCCGGCGGATAGTTGTAGAAGACGAGCGCCACATGCTTGTCGCGATTCGCCTTCAGGCGCAGCGTGGCGTAACGCAGGCCCCGGGATACGGCCGTGGTCACGCGCGAGGCGATTGAGTGTGTGACGACCACGGTGAGCCCGGTGTCCGGATCGCGGACCCGCTCCTTGCTGCCGACGATCGTGGGCGCGGTCGTGCCCGCCAGTTCAGGCACCGCCATCTGAAAGGTGCCCTCGAACAGCGACATGCCCGAGGACGCGGCGCGCCATTCCTTCTCGGTTCGCCCGTAGAGCGCGACCAGATTGACGACCGGCACATCGATCTTCGCCAGCGACCGCCACGCCTGCGTGTCCGAGAAATTGAACAGGAACGAGAGCGCCACGTCAGCGCGTCGCTGCCCCTGCGCGTCGAGCAGCAGCTTTTCAGTCGCGAGCGCGCCAGGATAGCCGAACATCGGAATCGCCTCGCCGCCCTGCCGCTCGATCTCGGCAATCATCGCGTCGAGTAACTGGACATCTCCGGTGTAATAGGTGGACTTGTAGAAGCCGACGGCGACACGCGGCGCACCTGGTCGAACCTTGCCGTGCGCCTGGCGCCAGCGGTCGAAGTCGGCCCACTCCGCGAACACCTGCCCGCTGGTCCCATCCGGGTAGTAGTAGCCGAAGTCGAGGCTGCGCTGTGGATCGGGTGCGTTCAGCCCTCGCACACCAGCGCGCGTCAGCACGTACTTCAGCAGTGCGAGCTGATTCGCCGGACCGGCATGTTCCCAATACGCGCGCGCACGCTCGTCCCAGACAGCGCCCTGGGCCGTGTAGGTGTCCTTTGACAGCAGCCCTTCGCCAACAGCGAAGACAGTGCCGCGCCGCCGGACGGCAGCCAGCAGATCGATGCGATGCGTGGTGTTGAACTTCGCCAGCATCTGCTCGTTCATCGTGTCGAGCACGAGCACGTCGGAGGCCGTCATGTCCGCTGGCTTCGTGGAGTCGAAGACCGATTCTGTCAGAAAGCTGATCGTGACCTGCCCGCGAAGATCGGGGCGCTCCGCCAGGAGTGCCTTGTATGCCTTGAGCGTGCCCGACATGTTGCCGTCGGAGTAGAGAAAGGCCACGCGTACGGGGGCGGCAGCGGCGGGAACCGCCGCCGCGACGAGGAGCAGGAGAACCGCGAGCTGTCTAACGAGGTACCGCATCGGCCGCTTCCGGCACGTAGATGACCTGTCCATTGGCGAGCCGATAGGCGGTGCCCAGCCGCTCGCCATTCCCTGTCGTCTGCTGGCCGGTGACTTTGAACGCCGTGATCGTGGTTCCCTTCTTGACGATGATCTCTTGCTGGCCCTGCGCATTCGTCTTCACCATCGTCACCTCGCTCTTCGCGTCGACGAGATCGCCCATGCGATAGAGGGAGAACAACGAGATCATCAGTCCGACGATGAAAACGATCGACACATCGAACAGATTGGCGATGCCGGCCAGCGGATCTTCTTCGAATGGCTCGTCGGCCGGCGGGAGGTGAAGAAAACGGGCCATCAGACAGCTCCTGATTCCATCTCGCTGGCAACGCGCTCGGCGAGATAGCGTTCTTCCCGCACGATCTCGACGACCCAGTGCTGGCGCACCGTGGCCACGACATAGGCGAGCGTACCCACGGCAAGCCCGACGATGGTCGTCGTGAATGCCACCACCATTTGGCCCGCCATGGCCTCGAGATTGCCCGATGCGAGCGAGGCGAGCGACGCCCCCATCGGGATCAGCGTTCCGAGCAGCCCGAGGCTGGGACCCACTTTCACCAGCAGTCGAGGCATGGTGAGGCGCCCACGAATCCGTTCCTCGTGGGCGAGGACCACGTGCTCGAGACCGCCGTTGGTCAGCATGCGCTCCGACTGCCGCCGTTCGACATCAGCGAGCAGCGTCCGCAGTACCCCGGGCAGTTGCTGGCGCCTGTCACTGCTGGCGCCGAGGACACCTCCCTCACGCAACCACGCAGTGACCGAGAAGCCAATCCGCTCGCGGCGCCGCATGACGAACTCCAGCAGGCAGTCGCCGCTCAAGAAGAGGACCGACGCAACGCTGGCCCACAGCAGCACGATCACTGGAAGCCTGAGCACCTGACCTAGTGCAAACAGGCCGTTTTCGAGGATGCCGAGCAGATTCACCGATATCTCCAGGCCGAGTAGCTTGCGCCCAGCGCGACCACGCTTGCGGCCGTCGCCGCCGTCCATAACGGCACCTGCGCTGGTTGGCTCGCCGCTGAGTCGGCGTTCAGGGAGAGGGCCGCATGCCATCCTTCGGAAAATGCCGGCACCATGGCGACGACGACTGCGAAGACCAGCACGAGAAGAAGCCCCTCGTCTCGTAGATGGGGCGGGGCGAAATGGGGACGCGCCGTCGTAAGAAGCGTCGAGGCGAGGCAGGGGGCCGTCGCCACTACGAGCGCGAGCAACGGTGGCAGGGATTGGGCACAGAGAACCTGCCAGAGCACAGCGGCCGCCACCGCGGCGGCCAGAGGCATCACTGGTTCCAGCCGAGTGGGCCAGGCAAGGCTGGCAGCACCAACCGCCGCGAGCGAGGCCGCTGTCCGGGCGGCGTCAGGGATGCGCCCGGACAAGAACCACGCGGCTGCGGCGAAGCTACCAGCCATCAAGGGCAGGCGAAGCCACTGCGAAGGCCGCGACGTCGCGGCAAACACAGGGCTTACCAGACCGCACAAGAGGGCGAGGGCATAGAAGATCACGCGGTCACCAGACCGCCGATTCTACAGCCCTGGAGCCGTTTTCAGCTTCGTGTCGCGTCGTCCTTGGGTCAGCGGCCGCCGATCGACAACGTCACGCCAGCCCGAATCGCTCTTGGCAACGCGGGGAAACCGGCCGTGGCCTCGAACGTTTCATCGAACAGGTTTTCGACGGTCACGTAGCCACGAGCACGTGGATGCACCTGATATGCGGCGTTGAAATCGAACTTCTGGTAGGCGGCATCCAGGTTCTTGTTCGGCAGCAGCATCGAATAGCCAAAGAACGCGTCATCGAGGAATGTGCTGTCGTCGCGCTTGCCAGAGAAATAGCCGGCGAGTGCCACGCTTGCCTTCGCCTTCACATAGCTCACGACGAGGCTGCCGGAGTTCGCTGGCCGGCGGAACGGGCGCGCACCCACCAGCGGCGAGTACTGGCCGATGAGAATGCCGGGAAACTTCGGGTTTTCCGCCGGGAACAGTGCACCGCTGCCGAGCGATGCGGTAACGATGGCATCGGCGTAGGTATAGGCAGCCATCACCTTGAGGGGACCGGCAACCGCTTCGCCCGACAGTTCGACACCACGCGAACGATTGGACTGCGCGTTCACATACGCTCCGAACCCGCTGGCATCGGCGACGGCCTGAGGCACGCCAAGGCGCGGCAGCACGCTCTTGCTGACGTACTCGAGCAGATCTTCGTATTCGTTGTTGTAGTAGGCCACGCGGATGCGACCTCGTCCCGACGCCAGCCCCTGCTCGAGGCCCACGTCGATGGTCCGGCTTCGCTCGGGTCCAACCGGCGCGACGCCGAGCGTCGTCGCGGTCGCCGCCGGAATCAGACCGAAGAGCGACGACAATTCCTGCGAGACGCTGGGCTCCTTGAGGCCCCTGCCGGCATTGAAGGTCAGCTTTGTGTCGCCCAGCATCGAGGACGGCGCCGGCGGACGCACGTAGGCCGCCACCGAGACTCGCGGGCTCGCCTCGGTGCCGAACACGGCGTTGTGGTCGAGGCCCACACCACCCGAAACGAAGAGCAGCGCGCCCAAGCGAGCTCGCGCTTCCGCGAACGCCCCGTAGTTGTCGCGAGTCTTGTCGGAGGTTGAGTACGCAGACTCCGACGTGCCGTTTTCGTGTTCGAACCTCGCGCCGCCTGCGATATTCAGCGCCTGAGACACTTCGTAGTTCGTCTGTCCGTACAGCAGGCTGCGGGTCGCGGTCGCGTCGTAAATCGACGGATAGGAACCGCCGTAGTCGAGGATCCCCCGACCCGTCACGGAATAGCCGTTGGCGCCCGTGATCGTCACGGTGTTACCGAGATAGTTGGCAAACGCCGAAGAGTCGGACGGCGTGCCCGAGGGCGACGGGTTGATCGAGTGGTACGCCTGGTCCGACACGCCGAACCGGATCGTGCTCTGCCACCTGTCAGTGATCTGCGTCTGCGCCGACACGGCCGTGTACGTGGTCGTCTTCTTCAGTCGCGAGTCGTCCACGATGCCAAAGAAGTTCACGGCATAGGGGCTGCCGGATTCGCCGTCGATCCAGCGGAACGTGCCGGTCACCTGCGTGTTGGATCCGACGGTCACGCCCACGCGGCTCGCAAACGTGTCGTTGCGGTAATCGTTGTTCGGCACGTCGTTGTCAGTCTTGAAGTGCGAGTAGCCGGCGAAGTAGTCGATCCGCTTTGCGGCGCCGCCGAGTGAGACGTCCTCGCGGCTGGTGCCGAAGTTCCCGCCGTCGATCGAGAACCGAGCTGCCGGCACACGTGTCGAGCCGCGCCGCGTTGCGATGTTGACGACGCTGGTCATCGCATCACTGCCGTAGATCACGCTGTTCGAGCCGCGCAGGACTTCCACGCTCTCGACACCGGTCGTGGCGAGGTCTGCGAA
>JBEBGB010001098.1:0-1527 GCA_040081675.1 Vicinamibacterales bacterium | reverse complement strand
ACCGACCCGGCCGGGTGCGCCGATCTCGACAACGACCTGATCGCCGACGATGCGAACGACACCACGTCCGTCTGGCACGTCCTCGTTACCGCCTTCGCAGTGGAATTCAGCGGTGCCGCCTGTGTAGCGGACGGCGACGGCGGGAGTCGCTGTGGCGTCGGACACGGGAAGTGTGGCGGCCCCCGGCGGGGCGACTGCGGCCGGCTTCGCATCGACCGCTGCCGGGGAATCCGGTACCGCCCGCGGCACCGGCTCGGTTGACGGACCGGGCGTCGGTCTGGCGGCCCTGGACGGAGGCGCGGCAATAGCCAGGCGGGCGCGTTCGAGCTCCGCCTCAGCCCGGGCCCTCTCGGCCTCGGCCGTTTGAAGCTTGATCCGGGCCTCGTCGTTTGACGGGTCGGCAACCTGCTGGTCTGAGATAGCCAAGGGAGGCGCCGATGAGCGCGTTCCGACCGAGGCGAGGTACGCGATCGCCGCCAGCACGATCACCACAGCAGCGGCGCCGCCCACGATCATCGGGCCACGGCTTGCCGTCTTTGACGCGTCGGTCGGATGAACCGGAGGCTTCGCGCGCTGAGACGCCCCATCCCGCTCGAGCCGATACGTGCGCACGGGGCGCCCGATATTCTTGAGGGACTGCTGCCCCATGTCCGTGAAGCCCAGGTTCAGCTTCCCTGTGATCTGGTCGTAGATCGAGGACGACACGCAGACCCCGCCGGGCTCGGCAATGCCCTCGAGCCGCGCAGCCACGTTCACGCCGTCTCCCAGGATGTCCGCGCCCTCGACGATCACGTCTCCAAGGTTGATGCCGATGCGAAAGAGCAGTCGCTCGGATTGCTCGAGGGTGTTGTTGCGGGTGGCAAGCGCCTGCTGGATTTCTACAGCGCAACGCACAGCGTCGACGGAGCTACCGAATTCGGCGAGGACGCTATCCCCCGCCGTGCCGACGATGCGCCCGTCGAAGGTGGCGATGAGGCCATCGATAATCTTGCGATGGCCGGCCAGGGTCTGGAGCGTGCGCTCCTCGTCCTCGGCCATGTGCGCCGAGTAGCCAACGGCATCGGCCGCCAGGATCGCGGCCAGCCTGCGTTTGATAGGACTCGATTCCATGCGGGTTCCCGGCCCCAGGACGCGGTCTCCCCGGAGCGGGTCGCGTCAGCGGCGTGGCGATGTTATAGCGCACTCGCCCATGATCTTGGCACCATGGGCCATCCGCGGCCCGGCACAGGTCACACTCTCGATCACCTGCACGTCGGTCGTGCCGTGCCGAAACAGGAGTTCCGACCGGAGCATCATCTTCTTGATGATGCCGGCTCTTCGCAGCACCGGGAGAATCGTTCGCCGCAACGCCGGTGAGCGCATCAGCGGGGGAAGCGACATTGCGGCCAGCTGAAGGCGCTGGATGGCCACCACTTCAGGCTCGCGATCCTGCTGAATCTGGGCGCCGGCCTTGACGATAGCGTCGAGCGTAGCCTGCCTCAGGGCTGGCACCAGGTGGTTGGCCGCCACGATGGCATCGCGCAGCGC
>JBEBGB010001097.1:0-1532 GCA_040081675.1 Vicinamibacterales bacterium | reverse complement strand
GCCACGGCGTCGCCCAGGTACGCAAAGTCCGCGGAGAGAATTGAGGGGGCAATGCGAACGCTCACCGGCTCACCTCGATGGAGATCGGCTCGTCTGGAGCGATCTGAAAGCCCGCTTGCGGGCTCTGCCTCAGGACCACACCGGCGGCGATCCCCGGCGCCGGGGTTGACGCCACGACTGCGACACGAAAGCCGTGCCCTCGGAGGAAGGTGGCCGCGCGGTCACCATTGACGCCAATCAGATCGGGCATGACGTAGGTTGCCGCCTGCGCCGGTCGATTCACCAGCAGCGTCACCTTGGTTCCAGGTGTCTGCGGCGGCGGATCCTGTGCGATGACCACGTCCGACGCAAATCTGTCCGAGCGGACTTCGGCCATCGCCACATCAATGCCTTCTTCGCGCAGACGCAGCTGCGCGGTTCGTTCTGATTCTCCGGCCAAGGCCGGCGCTATCGCGGTTCGCGGGCCGGTGCTGAGCCACACCCGGACGACGCGCTGCTGCCTTGATGTGGTGCCGGCGGGCGGGTCTTGCGTGATCACGCGACCAGCTGGAATCTTCGGATCCTGCCGGCGCGTGTCGTCCAGGCGGATGGCCAATCCAAGGTCGCCGGCGATGGACGTGGCTTCGTTCGCCGTGTGGTTCGTGAGATCGGGGACCGTCACCTCGCGTGCCCTCAGGGCCACTCGCATGGATCCAGCGGCAAAGGCAACGAAGGTGGCCACGAGCGCAAGCACGAGGACGAGCAACTTGCCCGCTCTCAACATGCCGGTACGGAAGGCCATTAACCCAAAAGCGTACTACAACTAGCGCGCTTATCGAATCGGTGTGGCGCTCGGGTTGGTGGAGTGTTCGAAGACCGCGCCGAAGAACAACTCGAGGCCGTGACGGTCGGGCTCTGTCCGCAGATGGCCCTCGGAATCGACCAGCTCGGAGGCGATAGCGCCGTGCACAGCAGTCGGCGATACCTGCGAGAACTCGGGATGTTGCGCGAGGAACGCGGCGGCAACGAGTTCGTTCTCTTCTGGTTCGCTCGAGCACGTGGCATACACGAGCCGTCCGCCGGGCCGCACCACAGCGGCGGCGTTGGTGAGCATGGTGCTCTGAGTCGAGGCCAGCGCGGGCAGATCTTCGGCGGTTCGTCGCCAGCGAATGTCTGGATCTCGCCGCAGCGTGCCAAGACCCGAACACGGAGCGTCCACGAACACCGTCGAAAACTGCGGCCCAAAGGGCAGCGGGCGAGCAGCGTCGGCCTGAACGACGCGGATGTTGGTCGCTCCGGTGTTTGCAATCGTTCGCTGAAGTAGCGCGATGCGCCGGTCTCGCAGGTCGCACGCCACGAGTCGAGCGCCCTCGTGAAGGGACGCCGCAATTGCCGTCGCCTTGCCGCCGGGAGATGCGCACGTATCGAGTACCAGCGCACCAGGTGAGGCGCCCGCCAGAAGCGCGACGACCTGTGATGCCTCGTCCTGCACGACGAAATCGCCTCGGGTCGCCTCCTCACGCAGGTTGCCGCGGTCGACGATGACGGCGTCA
>JBEBGB010001096.1:0-1535 GCA_040081675.1 Vicinamibacterales bacterium | reverse complement strand
CCGCGGCGCGTCACGCGGCGCACCTCGTCACGAATGCGGTTGCGGACCGATTCGCGCAGGTAGGCCTGCATGCCGTCGACCGTGCGATGCTCGAAGTGATCGACGCGCGCGAGCGCTTTGACCACCGCATCCTGAACGACATCCTCCGTATTGGCGCCACCCCGCGCGTAGTACGGCAATCGGCCGCGCGCCCATCGACGCAGGGGGCCAACGGTCCGCTCGATGAGCACGCGCGCAGCTTCACCGTCCCCGGTGCGCGCGCGGGCCAGCACGTCCAACGTCGAATCGAACTCCGTCGCGTCGTCGGCGGCGTCAGGTCTGTCGGAGGACTTGGCTGGCGATGGGGGTTTTGCAGACACAGTTCACATCCTCCGCGGGAGAGGGGTCAATCTTAGCTCAGGCAAGGTCAGCATCCGTCTGACAAAAGCTCACCCGTTACCCCCTTCACCCGCGACTCGAATGCGTGGACACTTTTGCGAACGGCTTCACTGATGAAGCAGCCCTCGCGTCTCGCCACGGCCCGGCTGGCGCTATGGATTGAGTTGTCTGACGGGCCTCACTTCGACGCTTCCCTCGCGCGCCGGCGGAATCTTCGCGGCGATGTCCAGTGCTTCATCGAGGTCCGCGGCTTCGACCAGATAGAAACCCGCCAGTTGCTCTTTGGTCTCCGCAAAGGGGCCGTCGGTGATGACCGCCTTGCCGCCGCGGACGCGCACCGTCGTGGCAGTGTCGATGGCCTCGAGGGCTTCGGCGGCTAGCAGCGCTCCACTGTCGCGAAGTTCGCCACTGCACGCGGCACATTCCGCGTCGGGCACGACACGCATCTTCTGCGATTCAAGGTAGACCAGGCACAGATACTTCATCGCGTCTCCTCAGACTTGTTCGAAGCAGCGGAGCGATCGTCGTGACCGCCAGACAGCTCGGCCAGGCGTCGCTCGAGAAAGCGGCGCTCCGGCTCTTGACGCACGAGTTCGAGCGCGCGCGCGTACGAGACACGTGCCTCGTCGAACCGGCCCAGGCGTCGGCACATGTCCGCTCGAGCAGCGTGCAGCAACCGGTACTCGTTCAGATTTCCCTCATTGATGATCGCGTCAACGAGGGTCAGGCCCGCCGCTGGACCGTCGCGCATCGCGACCGCCACCGCGCGGTTCAAGGCGACGACCGGCGACGGCTCGACTCGGATCAACACGTCATACAGCCCGACAATTTCAGACCAGTCGGTGCCGAGCGAACTCGGAGCTTCGGCATGCAGCGCCGCGATCGCAGCCTGGAGAACGTAAGGGCCGACTCTCCGGAACGCCAGGGCCCGCTCGACCAGACCCACACCTTCCGCAATCTGCGCTCGATCCCAGAGGGTTCGATCCTGTTCGTCGAGCAGAATGAGGTCACCCGCCTCGGTCATGCGCGCAGCGCGCCTCGATTCGTGCAGCAGCATCAGCGCCAGCAGCCCTTGCACCTCGGGCTCTGGCAAGAGTTCGACGAGCAGACGCCCCAAACGAATTGCCTCACCCGCCAGGTCGTGACGTACGACTGAC
>JBEBGB010000292.1:0-6265 GCA_040081675.1 Vicinamibacterales bacterium | reverse complement strand
CCGTACGCGTGTCAACGAGCGCATTCGCGTTCGTGAAATCCGCGTCATCGATGACACGGGCCAGCAGCTGGGCATCATGCCGCCGCCCCAGGCGCTCGCGATTGCGAAGCAGAAGGGCCTCGACCTCGTCGAGATCTCGCCAACGGCTGTACCTCCCGTGTGTCGCATCATGGACTTCGGGAAGTACCAGTACGCGGAGCAGAAGCGTGCGCGAGAAGCCCGAAAGCACCAGAAGGTCATCGAGGTCAAGGAGATCAAATTTCGTCCCAAGGTGGACGAACACGACTATCAGTTCAAGAAGAAGCACATCGAGCGCTTCCTCGAAGATGGCGACAAGGTGAAGGCCACCATCTTCTTCAGAGGTCGCGAGATGGCGCATCCCGAGATTGGCCGCCGCATTCTCGAGCGGCTGGTCGGGGAACTGGAAGAAGTGGCAATCGCCGAGTCGATGCCTCGGCTCGAGGGCAACCAGATGCACACGATTTTGAGTCGCAAGCCGACAGGCGGCGGTAAGGGTCGCCCGGCGGCCGCGAAGTTGTAACACGGGAAAAGGACAGTCATGCCGAAGTTGAAGACTCATCGAGGCGCAGCAAAGCGCTTCAAGAAGACGAAGAACGGTAAGTTTCTGCGTGGCAGCGCATTCAAGCGCCACATCCTGAGCAGCAAGACCACCAAGCGGAAGCGCGGGCTGCGGGGGTTGACGACGGTAGCGAAAGTGGACGCGCCGAAGCTGGCGCGCATGCTTCCCTACGCCTGAGAACACAAGTCCGCTTCAGGACTTCGGGCTTTAGGCTCCGGCCACCTGGCGCCAGCCAAAGTCACATCAGAGCGACGAGCCTGCGGGTTCACCGTTCAAAGCCAGTGAGGATCAAGCAATGCCGCGTGTCAAAAGAGGAACAGTCCGTCGCGCCAAGCGCAAGAAGCTGCTCGGCCTGGCGAAGGGCTACTACCAGACCAAGAGCAAGCTCTATCGATCCGCGAAAGAGTCGGTCGACACCGCGCTCAAGTATGCGTTCGTGGGTCGTCGCAACAAGAAGCGAGACTTCCGCCGCCTCTGGGTTGTGCGAATCAACGCCGCTGCTCGCGAAAACGGGCTCACTTACGGACAGTTGATCCACGGCCTCAAGAATGCCGGGAACACGCTGGACCGGAAGAGCCTCGCCGAACTCGCGGCGACCAGCCCTGCGGCGTTCGCAGCCGTGGCCGAGCAGGCCAAGTCGGCCCTGAAGCCGGTCGCGGCGTAGCGTCGTCGACTGGCGCAGGCCGTCGACCTCAGTCTGCAGGCAGAAAATGAAGAGGCGGGAAGGGGTGGCCCTCCTGCCTCTTTTCCGTTTCACCTTCGGCCTGTCCTTTTGCCCTGATACGCTCTCCTTCTCACATGTCTCTCCCCGACAGCGCGTCTGTAGCCGAGCATCTCGCAGCCTTCGAGCGCGAGCTCGCCGCAGCACGGACTCCTCGTGAGGCGCAGGACGTGCGCGACCGGTTCCTCGGTCGCAAGAACAGCGTCATTGCGTCGTGGATGCAGCTCATTGCCTCCGCTCCAGTCGACCAGAAGAAGTTGATTGGACGCTTTGCCAACGAGCTGAAGCAAGCCGTCGAGACGCGCTGGAACGCGTTCCAAGAGCGCGTCGCAGCTGACGCGCGTCCCGCAGGCGCAGTGGACGTCACGCTGCCGGGGCGCACGCAGAGACTCGGCCACCGGCATCCCCTGACGGTCGTCCGTGATCGCATGGAGTCGATCTTCACGCGCATGGGATTCGCCATCGTCGAAGGGCCGGAGATCGAGGACGAGTGGCACTGTTTCGACGCGCTGAACATGCCCGCCGAACACCCCGCGCGAGACATGCAGGACACGCTGTATCTCGGCGTGCCGGTGCGCGGCGAGTCCGGACAGGCTGGCGACGTGCGGACCATGCTGCGGACGCACACCTCGTCGATCCAGATTCGTTACATGCAGGCGCACCAGCCACCGATCCGGATCATCGCGCCCGGTCGCGTCTATCGGCGTGACGATCTCGATCTGACCCACACGCCGATGTTCACGCAGATGGAAGGCCTCGTCGTCGGCGAGGACGTGTCCCTCGCCGACCTGAAGGGCACGCTGCTGGCCTTCGCGCGCGAGATGTTCTCGGACAAGTCCCGCGTTCGTTTCCGCCCGAGCTTCTTCCCGTACACGGAGCCCAGTGCCGAAGTCGACATCTCGTGCTGGCAATGCGACGGGAAGGGCTGCGCCATGTGCAAACAGACCGGGTGGGTCGAAATCGGCGGGTGCGGCATGGTGCATCCATCGGTCTTCGAGGCCGTTAATATCGACGCCGAGCGGTTCACTGGATTCGCCTTCGGCGTGGGCATCGAACGCGTCGCCATCTTGCGGCATCAGGTGCAGGACATTCGAATGTTCTTCGAGAACGACCTGCGCTTCCTCGAACAGTTCCCGGTCTAGCTTCCAGGCGCCATGAAACTTCTCCTCTCGTGGGCGCGCGACTTCGTCGATATCACTGCGTCGCCCCAACAGGTCGCCGACACCCTGGCGCTGCGCGGCTTCGAGGTGGCGTCAATCGAGCAACTCGCCGACGATGCGGTCATCGACTTCGAGGTGACCGCGAATCGGCCAGACTGCCTGAGCGTCGCCGGGCTTGCGCGTGAGATTGCGACAGCCTTCGACCTGCCCTATCGCGAGCTGTCGACGCGCGTTGGTGCGCTCGTCGACGTGCCCATTGGCGTCACACCCGACCTGACCGTGACGATCGACGACGCGGAACTCTGCCCCAGGTACGCCGCGGCTGTCGCAGATGTATCTCCGACCAGCTCTCCCGCCTGGATGACCTCACGGCTCCAGGCCTCCGGCGTCAGGCCCATCAGCCCGTTGGTCGACATCACGAATTACGTCCTGCTCGAACTCGGTCACCCGATGCACGCGTTCGATCTCGACAAGCTGCACGGGCGTGAGATTCGCGTTCGGCGAGCACGGCCGGGCGAAACGATCACGACGCTCGACGCGGTCGAGCGGAAGCTCGAAGCGGACATGCTGGTCATTGCCGACGGTCAGCGTGCCCAGGCTGTCGCCGGTGTCATGGGCGGCGGCGAATCAGAGGTCGGTTCTGGCACCAGGCGCATTGCGTTCGAGAGTGCGTACTTCAAACCGGCGTCTGTCCGTCGCACCGGCAAGCGCCTCGGTCTGAAAACAGAGGCCTCCGCGCGGTTCGAACGAGGTGCCGACATCAATGCTCCGGTCGTCGCCTTGCGTCGCGCCGGCGCGTTGCTGCAGCAAATCGGCGCTGGACAACTTCGTGGGGCCGCGATCGATGTGTATCCCGAACCACGTGGTTCGCTCACACTGCACCTGCGACGTTCTCGGCTCGCGCGCGTCCTCGGCCTGATCATTCCCGACGCCGACGTGCTTCGCATCCTTCGTGCGCTCGATCTGCAGCCGTCCGCCACCGACGATGGCTGGAACGTCACGGCACCAACGTGCCGCGTCGATCTCCTGCGCGAAGTCGACCTCGTCGAAGAGGTCGGTCGCCACTATGGGTTCGACAAACTCGAAGCGGCGTTCCCAGTCATGCGCCAGGCCGCTGCCGCGCCCGACCCTCGTGTGACGAGGGACGCCCTCGTGCGGCGCGTCCTGGCTTCGGCGGGATTGTCGGAAGCCGTCACCTTCGGGTTCATCGAGCGTCGATCGGCCGAGGGATTTGTGTCCGAAGAGCCGTCGACCCTGGTGCCAGTGGCCAATCCGCTGTCGGCGAAGTTCGACGTCTTGCGTCCATCGCTGCTGCCTGGACTCCTCGACTCGCTCGCGCACAATCGACGGCACGGTCGACGCGACGTTGCGCTCTACGAGATCGGTGCGCGGTTCACCACAACGGCTGGCGAGAGTCGCGGGGTGGCGCTGGCGTGGACCGGCCATCTCGCCGAACACTGGTCGGCCGCACCACGACTGGTCGACTTCTTCGACGTCAAAGGCGTCGTCGAGACGCTCTGCGACGCGCTTGCCGTGTCGCCGGCATTGACGGCCGTCACCGCTCCGTACCTCGTGCCTGGGCAGACAGCGGCGCTCACGCTGAACGGCGAGACGATCGGGCTCCTGGGCCAGGTGTTGCCACTCCTGGCAGAGCGAGCCGGCGCCCCGAAGCAAGACGCGGTGCTCGTCGCCGAGATCGACCTCGATGCGCTCGAGCGTCACTGGACGCTGGCCACCGAGCTGGTCAAGCCACTGCCCCGCCATCCGTTTGTCGTGCGCGATCTCTCCATCGTGGTGCCGGACGCCTTGCCGGCCGAGATCATTCGTGGCACCATTCAATCCGCTGGCGGCGGGCAGCCCGCACCGCTCGCAGCGATAACGTTCTTCGATCGATATCAGGGAAAGGGCGTGCCTGACGGCTCGGTCAGTGTGTCGATTCGACTGACCTTCCAGGCGCAGGACCGCACGCTCACCGATCCCGAAGTCCAGACGACGTTCGACACGATTCTGGCGGCGCTCGTGCGCGAGCATGCCGCAATTCAACGGTGATCCGCATGGCCAAGACCCCATCAACAAGCACAGACCTCGAACCGATCGACCGCCTCGAGACGAAGCTGAAGCAGCTCCTCAGCGTCGTCGAACAGATGAAGAGCGAACAGACTCGGACCGAAGCCGAGAACAAGAAGCTGAAAGCAGATGTCGAGTCTCTCCGTGGCCACGCGGCGTCGAGTGAGTCGCTCAGCAACGAAGTCACTGCACTGCGCGAGGAGCGCGATGTGATTCGCGCCCGCGTCGGTGAAATGCTCTCGCAACTCGACGCACTGGACGTCTAGGTGGCTGACGGGCAGGTCAACACCGTCACGATCCAGGGCCAGCGCTACCAGATTCGTAGCGTACTGGACCCGGACTACGTGCTGCGACTGGCCGCCTACGTCGACCAGAAGATTACTGTCGCCGGTGAAGGCGCCCCTGGGAGCGATACGTTGCGACTGTCGGTGCTTGCGGCACTGAACATCGCCGACGAGCTGTTTCGTGCGCGTGAAGCCACGCGCGCCAGAGACACGCAGATCGCCGAGCGCGCGAGCGAACTCGAGCAGATGGTCGATCGCGTCCTCATGGAACCCTAGGCGCGGACCACGGACGTGCCACCTGATTTGCTGCTCGTGCACCGTAGGCAGTAAGATCCTGCCAGCGTTTCGTGAATCCCTGCTTTGCGCGTGATGGCGGAAGGCTCGTTTGAGCCAACGTTTCATTCAAGTGAGTCGCGACGGCTGCGTGGTGTGCATGCCTCTGTTCGAGGAAGCCTGAAGCGCGGCATCTCCCAGCGGCTCCACCTGCCTACGCAGGTTCATCGACCTCCCCACACGGCAAAGCGGGGACTTTTGTCCCCTCCGCTTGACGACGCGAAGTGACCGTATCCGAACTGACCGAACGCCAGCTGGTTGCTCGCATCCAGACTCTTCTGCCGCCGTCTCCGCCGTGGCTGGTCGTCGGCATTGGTGACGATGCCGCGGTGGCGGAGCCGGAGCGAAATCGACTCGAGGTCTTCACGGTCGACGCAGTCGTCGACGGTGTCCATTTCGACCGCCGGTTCACGCCGCCAGACGCGATCGGGCATCGAGCCCTGACGGTGAATCTCAGCGACCTCGCGGCCATGGGCGCATCGCCACGACTGGCGCTCCTGTCGTTTGCGCTTCCGCACGACCTTCCTTGCGCCGACTTCGACGGTATCGTTCGCGGCATCGCGGCGCAGGCCGCCGCAGTCGGCATCGTCGTCGCTGGCGGGAACCTCACACGAACGCCCGGGCCGTTGACGATCGATATCACCGCGGTCGGCACCGTCAAGCGACGCGGCGCGCTCACGCGTGGGGGCGCACGACCGGGCGACTACGTCTACCTGACGGGCGCGATTGGCGGGGCGGCAGCCGGCCTTCAGATGCTGCGGGAGCAGACCACTGATGGGTCCGCGGTCTGCGTCGAGCGATATCTGCGTCCCTCAGCGCGCCTCAGAACCGGTGCGCTTCTGGGTCGGAACAGGGCGGCGTCGGCCTGCATCGACTTGAGCGATGGCCTGGGCGACGGTGTGGCCCGCATCGCGGAGTCGAGTCACGTGGGCATCACGCTCGACGGTGATGCCGTGCCCGTTGAAGCGGATGCCGCTCAGTGGTTCAAAGCTCGTGGACTGGATCCCGTCGTAGCAGCCATCGGGGGCGGCGACGATTACGAGCTGCTGTTCACCGTCCGACCGCGGCAGCGAGGTCGCCTGAAAGCCGCAATTCGACACGGCGGAGTGCCCCTGACCCG
>JBEBGB010001095.1:0-1537 GCA_040081675.1 Vicinamibacterales bacterium | reverse complement strand
GCTGAAGAGGAGGAGTGCGACGGCGTACTCGGTCCACCGCATCTCGCGACTCTCGTCAACGCCGGTGACGCGATAGAGGACACGCTCGACCGGCCGCATCACGGGATCGAGGAAGGTCCGCTGCCGGGTGAAGACGCGAGCCATGTACCCGCCGATGAGCGGCGTGACGAGGGCCAGGGCGACGAGGAAGAACAGAATCTGAGACCAACCGTTGAGAGTCATGTCAGAACTTCTCCGGTTTCACCATCGCCACTACCAGATACGCGAGCGTGGCGATGCTCACCAGCAAACCAATCGTGTAATCGAGTCCCATGGCTGACCTCACTTCATCAAGCGGTCGCAGACGACCACATAGCCGACACAAGTGATGAAGAAGAGAAGGGAAAGGGCAATGAAGACCAGGTCCAGCACAACGCACCTCGCGAATCGCAACAAGTGACCGACAACTCCACGCTACCGACGCGCGCCTGAAGACGGGCCCAAGAGTTCCTGAAAAATTCCTCACGATGCCAGCGTGTGGCGGTCCGACGTGGCCGCGTGGCATCTCGTCTCACTATGGGAGTCGCGTCCGCGGATCGGCCTGAGCAACACCTCAAAAGTTCCTGAACCCGGTCGACAGGATTGCTCGCGTGTTAAGTTCGATTCATGCAGATCGCGCGAATAGCCGAGACCATTCACTTGTCACCGCGACGCTGGTGGCTTTTCGGCGTCGCCGTCGCCATCGCCGCAACGATTAGTGCGTGCAACGGAGGACCCGCAGTTCTGACACAGCGGGTGGAGGCCGCACGACTGGCGAGCTCGCTGCATTTGGAGTTCACCAGGGCGACCGAGGCGGCCAATCGCGCTGTGCTCTCGGATATGGACGACGCGTCGGCGCGCGCTGCAGATGAGGCGACGAAGGCGATCGCGTTGGCTGGGAAGTACCTCCAGCAGTTGAGACCTGTCGTGTCCTCGCTGGGCTATGCGGACGAGATCAAGACCCTCGACACCTTCGGCCAACGGTTTGCGGAATTCCAGACGCTCGAGGAGGAGATCCTTCCGCTTGCGGTCGAGAACACGAACCTGAAGGCTCAGCGCCTCTCTTTCGGGGCGGGCCAGGACGGGGCCGACGCATTCTCGAAGGCGGTTCGCGCGGCGATTGCCCACGCTTCCCGATCACAAGAAGCAGCGGCGGTTGGCGAGCGAAGCATTGCGGCGCTGCTCCAGGTGCAGGTGCTTCAGGCTCGGCACATTGCTGAACCCGAAGAAGCCGCCATGTCGCAGATGGAGGCGCAGATGCGAGACTCGGAAAGCGTCGCGCGGAAGGGACTCGCGCGCTTGCGCGAACTGAAGCCCTCCACGACTGTGGGCTCTGGTGGGGCGGGTCCCGCTGAGCCGCTCGAGGAAGCCGCCGCGGCTCTCGATCGTTTCATGAACCTCAATCGGGAAATCCTCGAGCTGTCTCGAAGGAATACGAACGTGCGGTCGCTGGCAATGACCCTTGGCCGTGCGCGCGTCGTCTCGGCGGCGTGTGAGGACCAGCTGCGCATGCTGGAGG
>JBEBGB010000291.1:0-6266 GCA_040081675.1 Vicinamibacterales bacterium | reverse complement strand
TGCGATCCACTGCCGTGCTCATGCCCGCCAGCAGCATCGGGTCGTGCAGGTGATCGAGCGACGGGTTCAAGAACCGGTGGGCCAGGGCGGGATCGGATAGACCTCGCTGGCACAGCAACCGCGCCACAATCGGCGCGATGCCCAGCTCCGACGCCAGTCGTTCAGACGCCGCCTGATCGCACGCCAGCATCTCCCAGCGGGGAGCAACGGTCGGCATTACGACTGGCCCCGAAATTGCCAAACTGCTCTACCACGGAGGTCACGGAGGTGACTATCAACAACGGAGAGCACGGTCTCGTTCACGGGGCTACGACGAATCTCATTCTCAGTGCGGCCTACAAAGTCCATGCGCGGCTGGGTCCTGGCCTTCTTGAGAGCGCCTACAAGGCATGCCTCGCACACGAGCTCGGAGTCATCGGACTGCACGTCGAGACAGAGAAACTGCTTCCCGTTCGATATGACGGCGTCCGCGTCGATCTCGGCTATCGCCTCGATTTGCTTGTGGACGATGCCGTCATCGTCGAAGTGAAGGCCGTGGAAGTGATTCTGCCGGTTCATGAAGCGCAGTTGCTCTCGTACTTGAGACTGAGCGGCAAGCGAGTCGGCCTGCTCATTAACTTCAATGTTGCGCGACTTCGGCAGGGAATCCGCCGGCGCATCCTTGGATTTGGTCCGTGAACTCCCGTTCGTGTCCGTGTCCTCCGTGGTGGTGCTTTTCCCAAGGTCGGAGCAGTCTGTTCCCGCGACGGTCTTGACTACCCAGCCTCCTCCACGAAGTCGAACCCGAGTCGGCCCATGTTGCGGAATTTATCGTATCGCTGGTCCAGCCGGGCCTGGCTGGTGAGACCGGACACCTCTGCGAGGGCTCGCGAGAGCGCGGCGTCGACCGCGCGCGCGGCAGCGTCGTGGTCGGTGTGCGCTCCCCCAACCGGCTCCTTGATGATCTCGTCGATGATGCGGAATCCCAGAAGGTCGGGCGCGGTCAGCTTGAGCGCCTTGGCCGCTTCGGCCTTCTTCGAGGCGTCGCGCCATACGAGCGCGGCACACCCTTCCGGAGGAATCACGCTGTAGATGGCGAACTCCAGCATCAGCACCCGGTCGCCGATCGCAATACCGAGTGCGCCGCCACTGCCGCCCTCTCCGCTCACGATGATGATGATCGGCGTGTCGAGCAGCATCATGTCGCGCAGGTTGACGGCAATCGCCTCGGCCACGCCCCGCTCTTCCGATTCGATGCCTGGGAATGCCGCCGGCGTGTCGACGAACACGATGATTGGGCGCCGGAATTTCTCCGCCAGCAGCATCGCCCGTAGTGCTTTTCGATATCCTTCAGGTCTGGCATACCCGAAGTTGCGAAAGATCTTCTCCTTGGTGTCCCGCCCCTTGACGTGTCCGACGAGCATGACCGGCTGTCCCTGGTACTCCGCAAAGCCGGTCATGATCGCGTGATCGTCCGCGAAGCGCCGATCGCCGTGGATCTCGATGAACCCCGGGAACATGCGCTGGATGAAGTCCTCGAGTCCCGGCCGGCTCGGATGACGCGCCACCAGCACGCGCTGCCACGGCGTGAGCGTTCGATACAGCTCGACCCGAATCGACTCGATTCGTCGGCGGAGCGAGTCGATCTCCAACTGACGCGCGTCGGTTCGCGGCAGCATGGAGAGCGCTTCGATCTCCTTCATGAGGACGCCGATCGGCTCTTCGAACTCGAGAGTTTCAGGAGGCATGCGTCACCGCAGCGATACCGATCCCTGTCCCACCACCAGCTCGATTTCGGCGATGAGGGACGACGAGGGACGGACGCGAATCTGAGATGAGACGTCCGCGCGGACGCGGAGGCGCGTCGACGCGGAGGGAAGCTCGATGTCGAACGAAATGCGCCGGTCGCCTCGATGGCGCGCGAAGATCTCTCCGAGTGTCTGAAACAGGTGGCGGTCCGCCGGACCGGTCACCCGGATGGCGACTTCGCGTGCGATTCGCTCCCGTACCGTTTCGATCAGGGCGATTTCGGTCGCCAGAATCTTCGCGCTCTCATCGTCTTTTTCGAGCCTGCCTCGAACAATGACCATGGTGCCCGCCTCGATGAGCGAGCCGCACTTCTGATAGGTGTCTGGAAAACACAACACCTCGACGCCACCATGCGCGTCTTCGAGTGTGAAGACCGCCATACGGTCGCCCTTCTTGGTCTTGAGCTGCCGCGCCGTCGCAATGACGCCGCCGACGGACGTGTCTGCCTCCATCGGCTTTCGCCCACCCGGCCCCCACTCGTTGTTGGCCGCGCGCACCTCCTGGTCCATCAACTCCGCCGTGGTCCTGGCGCCGAATTCCCTGAGTTCTGAAGCATAGCGGTCCGTGGGGTGACCGCTCCAATAAAGACCGAGCGTTTCCTTTTCGAACCCGAGCTGTTCCTGCTCGGTCCACGGCAATGCAGGTGGCAGCGTGATGTGTGACGAGCCGCCTTCAGGACTCGCGTCGCCACCGAAGGCCCCGAACAACTGTGCCTGCCCTTCGTTCTTGTCGCGCTGATGGCGAACGCCGTGTTCGCAGGCGGCATCGATCGCGGCAAACAGACGCGGCCGAATAGCGAGCGTCGGCAGCGACGCCACGGTTGGATCCGCGGCCCCAAGGGAATCGAAGGCGCCGGCCTTCACCAGACTCTCGAACACCCGCTTGTTCGCCAGGCGAAGGTCGAGATCTTCGCAGAGCGCGTGCAGCGACGTGATGCTCCCCTGCGCCTTGCGAACGGCGAGAAGCGATTCAATGGCTCCTTCGCCGACGTTCTTGATGGCGGTCAGACCGAAACGAACGCCCTTCCCGGGCTCGACCGTGAAACGGAGTTCGCTCTGGTTCACGTCAGGCGGCAGCACCGGGATGTCGCGCTCACGTGCCTCGGCGATGTACATCGCGAGCTTCTCGGTGTTCTGGGCCTCAATCGTGAAGAGCGATGCCGCGAAGTGCCAGGGGTAGTTCGCCTTCAGATAGGCCGTCCGATAGGCGAGCAACGCGTAGGCCGTGGCGTGCGCCTTGTTGAAACCATAGCCGGCGAAGTGTTCGATCTGCTCGAACAACTTGACCGCCTTCTTCTCGTTGATCCCTTTCGCTGCGGCGCCGCCCAGGAACGCCTCGCGCTGCTTGGCCATGACCTTGGGATCCTTCTTGCCCATGGCCTTGCGGAGCACGTCGGCCTGTCCCAGCGTAAAGCCGGCAACGGCCTGCGCGATGCGCAGCACGTGCTCTTGATACGCGATGACCCCGTAGCTGTCCGAAAGGATCGTCTCGAGTTGCGGAAGCTCGTAAATCACCTCGCGCTTGCCCTGCTTCCGCTCGACCCAGTCGTCCACCATGCCGCTCTTGAGCGGCCCCGGGCGGTACAGCGCGTTGAGCGCGATCAGATCGTCGAACCGCGACGGCTTCGCGCGGCGCAGGAGATCGCGCATGCCTGAGCTCTCGAACTGAAACACGCCGTAGGTGGCACCGTCCGCGAACACCTTGAATGTCTTCGTATCGTCGAGCGGGAGATTGTCGATGTCGATGTCGGTGCCCTCGGTCCGCTTGATCTCCTGGAGCGCGTCATCAATGAGCGTGAGCGTGCTCAGACCCAGAAAATCCATCTTGAGGAGACCCATCCGCTCGACGTCTTTCATCGTCCACTGCGTGACGATTTCGTCGTGGGCCCCCTTGTAGAGCGGTGCGTATTCGGTGATGGCCTTTGGCGCAATCACGACGCCGGCGGCGTGGACCGAGGCATGGCGCGTCATACCCTCGAGGCGTCTGGCGACAGCCAGCAGTTCCCGAACCTTCGGGTCGTTCTGCTCCATCTCCCTCAGGACCGGATTCTCTTCCAGCGCCTTGTCGAGCGTCATGTCCAGTGCGGGCGGGATCTGCTTCGCGACCTTGTCCACGTCGGCGAACGGCATCTCGAGCACCCGGCCGACGTCCTTGATGACGGCCTTTGCCTTCATCGTCCCGAACGTGATGATCTGCGCGACGTTCTCCCGGCCGTACTTCTTCGTGACGTACTCGATGACTTCGCCGCGCCGGCGCTCACAGAAGTCCACGTCGATGTCCGGCATGGAAATCCGTTCCGGGTTGAGGAAACGTTCGAACAGCAGGTCGAAGTCCATGGGGTCGACGTCGGCAATCTTCATGCACCACGCCGCCACCGACGCCGCGGCAGAGCCTCGGCCCGGACCCACCGGAATGCCGATCTCGCGCGCGTACCGGATGAAGTCCCAGACGATCAGCAGGTAGGCCTGAAACCCTGTTTTTCTGATGACGTCGAGTTCGTAGTCGAGACGACGCTCGTACTCGTCAAGCGTCCGCTTCAGCCGTCCGGCCTCCGCGAGTTGGCGGAGCCGCGGCAGCCGCTCCTTGAACCCTTCGCGCACGACATGCTCGAAGTAGGTATCGGTGGTGAAGCCGTCCGGCACGGCAAACGTCGGCAGGTGGTTCGTGCCGGTCTGGAGCGTGACGTTACAGCGCTCCGCGATGCGCAGCGTATTGCTGATGGCGTCCGGAAAATCTTTGAACGCCTTCGAGATTTCCTCGTGCGTCTTCAGGAAGAACTGTCGGGCGTCGTACCGGAGTCGTTTCGGATCGCTGAAGGCTTTGGCCGTCCCGATGCAGAGGAGGATGTCGTGTGCGTGCGCGTCCGTGTCGCGCAGGTAGTGCACGTCGTTGGTGCAGACGAGCGGCAGGCCAAGATCGCGGGCAATCGCGGGCAACCCGTCGTTGACAATCTTCTGCTCCTCGATGCCGTGCCACTGCATCTCCAGGAAGAAGTTGTTCGGTCCGAGAATATCGCGATAGGTCGCCGCCGCCTCGATGGCGCGCTGGTCGTGGTGCTTCCAGAGCCCCTCCGCCACCTCGCCTTTCAGACAACTGCTGAGACCGATCAGCCCCTTCGAGTGCTGTGCCAGCAGCTCCTTGTCGATGCGAGGTTTGTAGTAGAAGCCTTCCGTGTAGCCGGCGGACACCAGCTTGATCAGGTTGTGGTATCCCTCGAGATTCTCCGCGAGCAGAACCAGGTGGTTCTGCGTCTCGCCCGGGTTCCCGCTCTTGTTGCGCCGGTCACCCGGCGCCATGTACACCTCGCAGCCAAGAATAGGGTTCAGCCCGCGCGCACGTGCGTGATCGTGGAAGACCACCGACGAGAACATGTTCCCGTGTTCGGTCACCGCGATCGCCGGCATCTCGAGCGCCACTGCCTGATCGAGCACTTCATCGATCCGGCACGCGCCGTCGAGCAGCGAGAACTCCGTGTGCAGATGAAGGTGGACGAACTCAGACATCGGCTGATACGCGCCGTTGGCGCATCGGTGAATTGGCGAGTTGGGGAATTTCCACCTCGCGAGTTCGCACACTCGCCAACTGCGATGTTCCCGTGTTCATTCCCACTCGATCGTTGACGGCGGCTTCGAGCTGATGTCGTACACCACCCGGTTGATGCCTCGCACCTCGTTGACGATGCGCGAAGAGATCGTGGCGAGGAGATCGTGCGGCAGGCGTGCCCAGTCGGCGGTCATGCCGTCACGGCTTTCGACGGCTCGAATGGCCGCCGTGTACTCGTAGGTCCGCTCGTCGCCCATGACGCCCACGCTCTGCACCGGAAGCAGCACGGCGAAACTTTGCCAGAGTCGCTCATACCAGCCGGCGCGACGCACCTCCTGGGAGACGATCGCGTCGGCCTTGCGCAACAGCTCGAGACGAGGCCGCGATACTTCACCGAGGATGCGAACGGCCAGTCCAGGGCCTGGAAACGGCTGTCGCACCACGAATTCCGGATCCAAGCCGAGTTCGCGGCCTACGGCGCGGACTTCGTCCTTGAAGAGCGCGCGAAGCGGTTCGACGAGCTTCATGCGCATCCGCTCGGGCAAACCGCCGACGTTGTGATGGCTCTTGATCACGGAGGACTGCCCCACCACCGACACCGACTCGATCACGTCCGGGTAGAGCGTGCCCTGTCCGAGGAAGTCGACCTCGCCCAGTTTGTGCGCTTCCGCTTCGAACACGTCAATGAATGCGTTGCCGATGATCTTGCGCTTCTGCTCGGGGTCGATGATGCCGGCCAGCCGATCGAGAAAGAGGTCACTGGCATCCGCGAACACCAGCGGCAGTTGCAGCCGTTCGAAGCGCCGACGAATCTGCGTCGCCTCATCGAGGCGCAGGACGCCGTTGTCCACGAAGATGCAGGTCAAGCGGTCGCCAATGGCCTTGTGCAGCAGCATCGCAGCGACGGTTGAATCGACGCCGCCGCTCAAGCCGCA
>JBEBGB010001094.1:0-1541 GCA_040081675.1 Vicinamibacterales bacterium | reverse complement strand
ACCCAGATTCAGACCCGCCCACAGGAACTGCCCTTCGCGCACGAGCACAAAGCTCTCGTTCATGTAGGACGAGAACGTCGTGAAGCCGCCGAGCACGCCGGCGAGCAGCAAGGCTCGCGTCTCTGGCGAGATCGACATGCGTTCCTGCGTGGCACCGGCGATTACGCCGAACACGAGGCAGCCAACGACATTCACGACGAACGTACCTGCGGGAAACAAGGTCTCGGACGCGCGAAGCACGGCCGACGACAGCAGGTATCGACACACGGAACCGACGGCGCCACCAATCGCGATGAGCAGGATATTCACGCTAGCAGCCCGTGGTGAAAGTCCCGCTGCATCCGACGGGCGATGCATCCCGCCTCGCTGCGTTGCTCATCGCTCATTTATGCCCAATAAACTCGCTCTTCCCGCCTTGCGATCCGGGCGCCTCGCCCGTCTCGGTGCAACGCGGGACTTTCGCCACGGACTGCTAGACTGTTGCCTCCGCATTATGCCAGTTCTCGAGATCCTCACCAGCTCGGGCTTCGGCTCACTCCTCGGCATGCGGCACGCGCTCGAACCCGATCATCTGGCGGCGGTGTCGACACTGGTGAGCCGCGAGCGCAACAGCGTAAAGGCCGCATTCCTCGGCGCGTGCTGGGGCGTGGGCCATACCTTTGGGCTTGTCGTCGTCGGTGCCGTGCTGGTGTTGCTGCGCGCGGAACTGCCGCCGCGCATTGCGGATATCTTCGAACTGTTCGTGGCCATCATGCTGATCGTCCTGGGTTCACGTGCGGTGCACCAGGCTCTTTGGCAAGCCAATGCGACCCATTCACATCAACGTTGGTTTGCGATGCATCGCCACTCGGGCATGGCGTCGCACGTGCATATCGGCACCTGGACGCTGGCGCGACGGCCGCTCATCGTCGGTGCGATTCATGGCTTGGCAGGCAGCGGCGCGTTAACGGCGCTGGTGCTCACCACGCTGCCCTCGACAACAGCCCGGCTCACCTACATCGCACTGTTCGGTCTCGGCTCCACGTTCAGCATGGCTGCGTTGTCTGGGCTTCTCGGCTGGCCGCTCGCGAAACTCGGCGCACACAGTGGCGTTGCACGCGGCATTTCAATGACAGTCGGCGTGATGTCCGTGGCGCTCGGGTTGTTCTGGGGCTATCCGCTCGTGGGGAAGATTTTCTAATAAGAAGGTGACAGGCTTTGGGCTCCAGGCTCCGGGCTCTCGACGTCCCACCCGCTCACGCTGAGTTTGCGCAGCTTTCTCGCCACGCTGGTCCATCATTTCGGTCCGTGCACTCTGTGTGTTCTCTGTGTCCTCCGTGGTAGAGCTTTTGGCAACGAGAACAGGCGGGCGGGCCGAGACGGGTCATGAAGCCCGCGGCTATGGTCTTTCCGTAGTGTCAGGCACGAACGAGACACCGGCGCCTTCCCGTGCGAGCGCCGCCGCCCGTCGAGCTTCGTCCTGAAGCACCTGTTGCACGCGAAACGGCGGTTCACCCTTTGCGGCCTTGCGCCGTCGGTACGTGCCGTCTGACCCGAGCAGG
>JBEBGB010001093.1:0-1542 GCA_040081675.1 Vicinamibacterales bacterium | reverse complement strand
CCGGAGGACAAGTGGTGTAGAGATTGACGGCCTTCGCCGTGTCGATCACCGACCCTCCGCCAAGCGCGACGATGCCGTCGATTTCGTGCCCGTTCGCGAACGCGATCGCGTGCTTGAACGACACGTCGGTTGGCTCGACGCGAACCTGGTCATAGACGATGGCGGCGACTCCGGCATCTTCGAGTGACGCCAACACCACCTGCATCGGCCCACGGCCGACGAGATTCGGGTCGGTCACGACCAGCGCGCGTCGAACGCCGAGATCGACCAGATCGAGTCCAACCTCCCTCGTGACGCCCGCACCGAAGCGGACGGACGAGGCCGCCATCTCGAACGCGTACTCGTGCGACACGATGAACGCCTACTGGGTGCGCGCTGGCAGCGCGGCACCTGCGGGGACGAGGCGCGACTTGTCAGCACCGCTCTTCGGGCGGTACTTCTGCGTGCGGCCGCCGAAGCTGTCAGCCGTATAGAGGTTGCCCTCGGTGTCTACCGAGAACTGATGCAGTTCCCAGAACGCGCCCGGATAGACGCCGTAGGTTCCCCAGAAGTAGAGCAGCTTGCCATTGGCGTCGAAGTGCAAGAGGCGGGCGTTCGTGCCGTCCGACACCCACACCGTACCGTCGGGCGCCGCCACGACGTGATTGGGAAAACGCAGATTCGGCCACGTGTCGAGGTGCGTGCCATTGGCGTCGAACACCTGAATGCGATTGTTGCCACGATCGGCCACGTAGACCTTTCCGTTTCGGTCTGCGTCGATGCCGTGCAGTCCGCTGAATTGACCGGGACCGTTTCCCTTCGTGCCCCATTGCTTGATGAACTTTCCGTCCTTATCGAGCTTCACGATGCGTGTATTGCGAAGCCCGTCGGCGATGAGGATCGATCCATCCGGGAGGAACGCCAGGTCCTGCGGCAGACCGAAGTGCGTGGCGTCGTCGCCGGGTACGTCAGTCTCGCCGAGCGTCTGCACCAGTTGTTTGCCGTCGTTGGTGAACTTGTAGATGACCTGACGCGAGTCGTTCACGATCCAGACATGGCGCTGCGGGTCGTACGGATTGATCTTCACCTTGTGCGGGCCGCCGCCCGTGCCACCGGCCGCGATGAACAGCTTGTCCCACTGCGTCCACGACTCGATCAGTTTTCCCTCTCCGTCGACCACGAGGATGCAGTTGCGCATCTCGGCCTTCGGAGTCGTGGCGCGTTCACCGAGTGAACCCCACTCGTTCGTGAACCCGCGCGGCAGCGGATCGGGCAGCTTCAGTTCACCGCGAGAGGCAATGAAAATACGATTCGGTGACTCGGCGAAGACGCCGGGCTGCGAGCCCCAGATGTAACCTGGTTTCGCCCACTGTTGGGGCCAGTTCGCGACCACGTCGTAGGGGCCGGTTTCCTCTTCGCCGCCTTTTTGCTGGACGAGGACGGTGATCGGAAGAAGGGCAATGGCGCCGAACAACAGGGACGCCAGGAATCGGATGACGGTACGGGACATGGCGCGGAGGGTAACAAGACGGCGCGTGGAGCGCAAGGCGACCGACGGCTTGG
>JBEBGB010001092.1:0-1545 GCA_040081675.1 Vicinamibacterales bacterium | reverse complement strand
CCGTCTGCTCTGCCTCGCGGTCTCAACCCGGGCGCAACTCTCCGTCGGGGCGCTGTCGCGGCCGGGCGTGGTTCCCTCGTGCGCGGAGCGCGTGCCGTCTGACGTCCCCCCACTCTGAGTAGCGTTTCGGTTTAGAGTCCGGCCCAGCGAAAGGGACGGACGATGAAGAAGCGGTTCACGGAAGCGCAGATTGTCGGGGGCCTCCGGGAGGCGGATGCGGGCGTCCCCGTGAAGGATCTCTGTCCAGTCCACGCCCGTCGCCACGCGTGACGCACTGATCGCCGCGCTGTCCGCCGTCACGAGAACTTACGAGTGGCGATTTCCCCGAGGCGAGTTTTCCCACACTGCCATGCTATTTTGTCCCGGCTCCCGCGCCAGGTCCCCGCGCCCAGCGCCGCAGTTCCTGAGCAATTCCTAGCGGTATCTTAATTGCAAAGCGTTCAGCTCAGTCCAGAAGGGACAAAAGATCCAGCGGCTGATTAGGAAGGCGTGGCGCATATGAGGATCAGGCTCTCGATGATCGTGACAGTGTCCGCCGTGTTGGCGATTCCCACGATCGCAAGTGCACAGAATGTGGTGTATGCCTGCGTCGGCAACGTCTCCAAAATCGTGCGCATTGTCGGAGCCACGGGCAAGTGCATCTCGTCGCCCCCGTTGCTGGCCGAGACGCTCATACGCTGGAACATTCAGGGTCCCACGGGTACGCCCGGGACCAACGGGACGAACGGCACGAATGGCAAAGACGGCGCGCCTGGGATCAACGGCGCAAGTGGCACGAACGGGACCAACGGGACGAGTGTGGCCATCACTGGCCCCCTCCCAAAAGGAGATACATACTGCTCGAATGGAGGCGTCAGCTTGTTGGACGGCAGCACCGGCACAACGTACTACCTCTGCAACGGCGCAGACGGGGCGGGGGGACAGGGAATCCTTGAGAGCGACACGACGAGCGCCGAAGCCGTCGGCATTCCCAACGCATGCGTGGACACGGCCACACTGGTGACGCCGATTACGGTCACGAGTTCCGCGAAGATCTCTGCGACGGCGCTGGGAATCTACTTCAAGAACACTAGCCCAAACACCTCTGCGTCGTTTCAGATTCAGCTGCTCGACAGCACGAACACGATCGTCGCGGTGTCACGGAGCGAAGAGGTCTACACTGACCCGTTTCTTGGGGGGCAGTTCGGTCTCGGAGGCGTGCTGCGCCAAGGAACAAATCCAGCCAATGCCGCATACGTTGCCGCTCCCGGTAACTACACGCTGCAGCTGAGGGTCAACCCAATGGGTTCGTGCACTGGCACGGACCAGAACCTTAGGTTCCCGAGTCTCACCTACTTGGTCCTGGCCAACTGAAAACGGTTCATGGTGCCGTCTTCGGACTCTAGCGCTGAGACCGACTGGTGAGACGCACCCGGTTGGGTGAAGCGCCCAGACAGCGGATCAAACGTAAGCGTTCGACGAACCCCGTGTTGAAGTGACGATGCCGATCCGCCCCACTGCGAGCCGGAGAGAAGGCGGCGAACGACTGTTACGCGGCGGCCTGAC
>JBEBGB010000024.1:0-22191 GCA_040081675.1 Vicinamibacterales bacterium | reverse complement strand
GCCCCTGGCCGCCCGCAAAGGCCTGAACCACAGGTCGGCAAGAGCCAGCCCGTGGCCAGCAGTGCTGCGGTACAGCCGTCACGCGGGTTCGCGCAAACCCCAGTCCTGGCCGTCATTCAGGAGTCGGACGACATCAAGACGATTCGCCTGCAACGCCCGCAAGGATTCCACTTCAAGCCGGGTCAGTTTCTCCCCGTGCGCATCCGCGTCGATGGGAAGGAACTCGTGCGCTGCTACTCGATCAGCTCGTCACCGTCCAGCGAGGGGTTCCTCGAGATCTCGGTGAAGCGACAGGGTCTCGTTTCGAACGCGCTTCACGCAACTGCGAGGCCGGGATCGATCCTGACCGTCAAGGCGCCCAACGGCCATTTCACTTACCCCGCAGACGACGACCGACCAATCGTGTTGATCGCGGGCGGCATCGGCATCACACCGCTCATCAGCATGCTGCGTCACGGCGTGCACGCGGAGCCATCGCGACCCGTCACGCTCATCTACTCGGCACACGATCGGCGCGGCCTCGCCTTTTTCGATGAACTCGCCCTGCTCTCCTCGCGCCATCCGCAGGTGCGCACGATCTTCGCGCTGACCAAAGAAGCGCCGCCTGGGCCAGCCTTCTATCCAGGCCGAATCGATCGGGAGTTGCTCCACACGACGGTTCCCGACATCCGTGACGCGATCTCGCTCATGTGCGGCCCCACGCAAATGATCGACGCCATGAAGGCGCTGCTCACCGACCTTGCTGTGCCGACCGACCAGATCCGGTACGAGCTCTTCGAAGCGGCAGTCGCGGCGTCCACTGGCCCCTCGCCTGAAGCGCCTCGCCGATCGGCCGCGATGTCACCGACCGCGAGCGGCTCCGCTGCGGACTCCAGTTGTGCCATGCACTGCCTGCCTGGCAACGAAACCGTGGCGGTGGCCGCCGGACAGACGATTCTCGAAGCCGCCGAAGGGAACGGTGTCGATCTGCCCTCGCTATGCCGAGCGGGCGTCTGCGGCACCTGCCGTGTGCGCGTCACCAAAGGCGAGGTGGACTGTGACACGACCACACTCGACGCCTCGGAGCTCTCACAAGGCTACGTCCTTGCGTGTGTGGCGACGCCCAGAACCGACTGCACGGTGCAGTTGTGAGCGGCATCGGAGCGCACGCCGATCCCCGCCGTGCCAACGCGGTGCGCACGAGCACGGTGGCTACGACGCGAGCCGTGAGTGGCTGGTTGAGGAGTGGCGTCGTGTGGGCCGGCATTGTCTCTGTGGTGGCAGTGGGCGTTGTGCTGGTGCCACTCGGGGGGCTCCACTACTACTCGGCTCCGCTCGAGACACGCGGCTACACCGAAGGCCATCGCCTCTTCCGTCCGTCGGGTCCGATCGGACAGAGCCTCGGCCTTGTGGGTGCGCTGCTGGTTCTGGTGCCCTTTCTCTACATGGCGCGCAAGCGGATATCGGTCGCGAAAGGCACCGGCAGCCTCCGCGGCTGGCTCGAAGTGCACCTGTTCTGCGGCATCGTCGGTCCCGTGCTGGTCACGATGCATACGTCTTTCAAGTTCAACGGCATCGTCTCTGCCGCGTATTGGTCGATGGTCGTGGTCATGTTGTCCGGCTTCGTGGGCCGCTATCTGTACGTGCGCATTCCACGATCGATTCGGGGAACAGAGCTCACGCGAGGCGACCTGGATGCCAGGGCCGAATCGTTGAACGTGGAGATTGCCGAATCGGCGCAGTCGATGGACGTGCTGCGTTTCGTGCAGCACTTCGAACAGGCGAGCGTGCCGGACGCCTCCCAGGTGTCGATGCTCGGTGTCTTTGTCGGCGACCCCGGCTTCGGACGCCGGCGCCGGCGCTTTCTGCACGAACTCGAAGGTGCCGGACTTCCCGTTGAGCTCGCGGAGCGCGTCGTCGAGCTGACCGCGGAACGGGCGACGCTGCTTCGCCGCGTGGCCTACCTCCAGAAGACGAAGACGCTCTTCGGACTCTGGCACGTGCTGCATCTGCCGCTCGTGTACCTCCTCCTGGTGATTGTCGCGGCGCACGTCGGCATCACGTTGTATCTGGGCTATGTGCCGTTTCGCTGGTAGCACCTCCGCACACGGCGACGCCGTGGTGACAAGCGCATCCACCTGGAAGCGCCTGGGTCGCCTTGCGGCATTCGCCTGCGTCGCCTGGCTGGTGTCGATCACGCCGGCGTCAGCACAACTCGGCAGCCTCCTGTCCCCTGGACGGCTCGCAAAGCCGCACGCGAATCTCGAAGGGCTCTCGAACTGTCAGCAGTGCCATGAACAGGGGCAAAAGGTGACGGCGGCGAAGTGTCTGACCTGTCACAAGCCAGTGGCCGACCGTATCGCCAGGAACGTCGGCGTCCACAAAGATGTCAAGGCCTCGTGCGAGACGTGCCACGCCGAGCACGCCGGTGTCAACGCGGACCTTCGACCCTTCAACACCTCCACCTTCGATCACGCGCGCGTCACCGGCTTCGCGCTCGACGGCAAGCACGCGAACGTCGCAGGTGGCTGCGCGGCGTGTCACAAGCAGCGGTCGTATCTGACGGCCAGGACCGAGTGCATTTCATGTCACGACGACGTGCACAAGGGACGTATGGGAGCGACGTGCCAGACCTGTCACTCAACACAGGTCGCCTTCAAGAGCGTCAGTTTCACCGTCCCCTTCGATCACACCCTTGCTGCGTTTGCGCTGACCGGCGCGCACCGCACCGTCGCGTGCGAGAAGTGTCACGTAGGCCGCGTGTTCAAGGGGATTGCCTTCGCGAGTTGTACCAGCTGTCACAAGGATCCGCATCGTCAGGCGCAGGGAGCGACCTGCACCACCTGCCACACCACGGACAACTGGCGCTCGCGACGCTTCGATCACACCAAGACGGCATTTGCGCTGACCGGGGCGCATCAGAAGGTCGACTGTGTGAGCTGTCACAAGCAGCCGGCGATGCGGGTGGCGCTCACGTCGCAGACATGCGCGACCTGCCACGTCGACGTGCACCGCGGCGCGTTCAAGCAGGACTGCAAGGCCTGTCACAACGACACGAGCTTCAGCAAGGCGCCGTTCGACCACTCGCAAACGAGGTTCACGTTGACCGGCAAGCATGAACCACTCGCGTGTGAGGCGTGCCACAAGAGCGTGGCCAATCAACCCGGGCTTCCGGCCTCGAAGCGTGTGGCCGATTTCCGCGGCCTCACGACAACGTGCGTGAGCTGTCACAGCGATGTGCACCAGGGTCAGCTCGGAACGACGTGCGAAACCTGCCACACCTCGTCCACCTTCTCCGTCAAGACGTTCACGCATCGGACGGAGGCGGCGTTCTTCGGCGGTCAGCACGCGACGCTCACCTGCGAACAGTGTCATGTCCCCAAGGGGCCATCGCAACCGGTTCGCACCGGACTGCCCGCTCTCCTGAACGTTCAGTATCGAGGGCTCGCGACGACGTGCGTCTCGTGTCATCGCGACGTACATCTGGGTCAGGAAGGGCCAACCTGCGAGACCTGCCACACCCTCTCGCAAGCGAAGTTCGCACTCCCCGGGTTCATGCATGAGAAGACCGCATTCCAGCTGACCGGCAAGCACACGGCGGTCGTCTGCGCGAAGTGCCACAAATCCGAGACAGGCACGTTCCCGACGCAGCAGGGAACGGCCGTTCGATACAAGGGCGTCGGCCAGCAGTGCCGCGCCTGCCATGAGGATGTGCACCTGGGGCAACTGGATCAGAAGTGCGAGTCGTGCCACACCACCCAGGCTTTCCATATCGACAAGTACCGTCATCGAAACGCCCGCACGCTGACCTCGTTCTTCGTCGGACGTCATGAGAAGGCGACCTGCGTCGACTGCCACAAGCCGGCGACCGGCGCCTTCCCTACTGGCCGCGGAACGGCCGTCAAGTTCGCGGTCGATACAAAGTGCGTGTCCTGTCACGCAGACGTCCACCGCGGAGCCCTTGGAACCAACTGCGCGCAGTGCCACCGACCATGAAGCACACACCACTCCTCGTCGCCGCCGCGTTTCTTGTCGTGGCTGGCCTGGCAGGTCATAGCCGCTTCTTTGGACCGCGCGAAGTACTGGCACAGTTCGACACGCCAAACCGCGCGTTTCACAATGGAACGGCCTTCAAGCTCGAGGGGCGCCATCAAACCGTGCCCTGTGAGTCCTGCCATGTAAACGGCCAATTCGCAGGTACACCAGCCACCTGTTATCAGTGCCATTGGATTCGACGCAAGGACGACCGCTATCAAACGCGGCTCGGCAGCCAGTGTCAGGACTGTCATCGCCCGACGTCGTGGACAGCGGTCAACTTCAACCACACTTCAACAGCCGGGGTCGCGCTCGGCACGAATCACCGCACGCTGTCGTGCGTCACGTGTCATCAGGGAGGACAGTTCAGGGTCGGCACCACCGACTGCGCCACCTGTCACGTTCGCCAGTACCAGGCCACCCAATCGCCGAACCACGTCGCCGCGGGCTTTCCGACCACGTGCGAGTCGTGCCACCGGCCGAATGACACGGTCTGGCAATCCAAGGGTGGTGGTGGCTTCAACCACGCGGCGGTCTTCTCACTGGTCGGGCGCCACGCGACCCTCAGTTGTGTGTCCTGCCACAAGAACAACGTGTACCGGGGGACGTCGCGAGACTGCGTCGGATGCCACCTCGCCGACTACAACAGCACGAAGAACCCCAATCATGCGGCGGCTGGCTTCCCCACGACATGCGAGACGTGCCATCGTCCGACCGATCCAGCGTTTGCCGGCAGCGGCGCATCGTCCTCGTTCAACCACAACGCGGTGTTCTCGCTCGTTGGCACACACGCGACGCAGACGTGCGCGACGTGCCACAAGAACAACGTGTATCGCGGAACACCGCGCGACTGCGTCGGCTGCCATCAGGCCAACTACAGCGCTGCGCAGAACCCGAACCACGCGGCAGCCGGCTTCCCCACGACGTGTGAGACCTGCCACCGAGCCACCGATTCGAGTTGGCGAGGAGGCGGTGCGTTCAATCACAACGCCGTGTTTGCGCTGGTCGGCACGCACGCCACCGCTGCCTGCGCCACCTGCCACAAGAACAACGTGTATGTGGGCACCCGTCGCGACTGCGTGGGCTGCCACCAGACTCAGTACAACGCCACCTCGAGGCCCAATCACGCCTCGGCCGGGTTCTCGACCGCCTGCGAGACCTGCCACAAGGCGACAGATGCCCAATGGACCGGCGTCACCTTCAACCACAACGCCGTGTTCTCGCTCGTCGGCCTCCACGCGACGCAGCAGTGCGCGACCTGCCACAAGAACAACGTGTACAAGGGCACTCCGCGCGACTGCGTGGGCTGCCATCTGACGGAGTACAACGCCACGCGAAGTCCGGCTCACGCCTCCGCAGGGTTCTCGACCGCGTGCGAGACCTGCCACAAACCAACGGATACACGATGGACCGGCGTCACCTTCAACCACAACGCCGTGTTCTCGCTGGTCGGCCTTCACGCGACGCAGCAGTGCGCAACCTGCCACAAGAACAACGTGTACAAGGGCACTCCGCGCGACTGCGTGGGCTGCCATCTGACGGAGTACAACGCCACGCGGAACCCGGCTCACGCCTCCGCCGGGTTCCCCACCACATGCGACAGTTGCCATAAGGCGACCGACACGCTGTGGACGCAGGGCAAGTTCACGCACACGCGGTTTCCGCTGACCGGCCGGCACAACGTCAGCTGCGCGCAGTGCCATACGACGCCGAACAACTTCCAGGTGTTCAGTTGCACGGTCTGCCATAGCCGCGGCGAGACAGACGGCGAGCACCGCGGGCGCGCCGGCTACGTCTACGAATCAAACGCCTGCTATTCGTGCCATCCCAATGGCCGCAGCTAGCCCCGACCCGGGAGGACCCATGACGCGCTGCTGGTGGATTCGAGGAATGATCGGGCTGGCCGCATGGGGATTGACCAGCGTCGCGTTCGCGCAGACATCGTCTTCGTCGCAGCCACCGACATCGACATCGACATCGACATCGACATCGACGTCGGACGCGTCGCAGGGCACGGTCGGCACATCGCCGACACCTGCTCAGACGCCGACGATGCCCGTTTTCAAGCCACGCGCGAACGGCCGCGTCTCGGTGTTTTCCGACTCCTGGTGGTCCACACCTGACGACGGGCCAGGAAGACGTTTCGGTCAGATCATTTCGTCCGCGTCATTCCACGCCGCTGAGACCGATGAGAATGGCTTCGACTACGGAATCGACACCCGATTCTCTGGCCTCGACGGTGGGTCGCGTCCGAGCAGTTTCTCGATCTACGAAGGTTACGCAGGACTGCGAAGCGGGAACGGCACCCTCCGCATTCGCGCAGGCAACGTGTGGCTGAACGAGTTGGGCGCGCTCGGATCGCTGGCGGGCGGAGTGGTCGAAGTTCGTCAGGCGCCTGACGCCGACCGCCATCGAAGGTGGCGACTTGGCGTCTTTGGGGGGCTCGAGCCGAAAGTCTTCGACATCGGATACTACGCAGGCGTCAAGAAGTTCGGCGCCTACACCTCACTCGACGGCGACAACGGTCGCCGGCACACCGTTGGCTACATCAGCCTGCGCGACCAGTCGATCACCGAGCGCTCGGTCGTGTCGGTGAGCAACTTCGTCCCCGCGAAGCGGGTGTTCTTTCTGTACCAGGCGCTCGAGTACGACGTCGCCCAACCCGCGGGCCATGCGAAGTCTGGCCTGAGCTACTTCTATTCGAACGCCCGCTACAACGCGTCGCCCCGCGTCGAGCTGCAAGGCACGTATAACCGGGGGCGGTCAGTCGACACACGCGGACTGGCAGACGACGTTGTCAACGGACGGCCAATCGCGCAGACGACGGTGGATGGTCTGGCCTACGAATCACTTGGTGGGCGAATCACAATTGAACCCGTCTCGAGAGTGCGGGTGTACTCGGGCTACTCGAGAGACACAACCAATCGTGACGACCGACCGTCTGGTCGCATCACCGTCGGCGGCTATGCGTCGAACGTCGGGCGTTCTGGCTTCGATCTCTCTGCGTCCTACTGGCGTATCAACCGCACCAACCTTGGTTATCACTCCGAGTTCGTGTCGCTCGGCCGCCAGATCGGACGCCGCGCGTACATCTCGGGAGACTACACGACGTCACTGTCAATCGTTCGGTTCGTTCGCAGCAGCGACGGCATCGTGATCGAGGACCATCCGCGCACGCGTCGACTGAGCGGCACAGGTTCTATCAACGTGAATTCGACCACGACGCTGCAGTTCACGATCGACCGGATGTGGGACACCGGCGTCCGCGAATTCCGGCTATTGATCGGCGCAACGCGCCGCTTCTAGAAAGTCTGGACGGTCTGGACGGTCTGGACGGTCGAAAGGGCACACCACGACACAGACTCGTCATTGGGTGATGGCCTGGAAGTAGCCGGGAAGGTTCGCTTTCGTGTCACGCAGAATCTCGACGATGGCGGTCCGATCGGCGCGTGTCAAACGCCGATAGACCGTGTCGGTTTCCTGCCCCGAGAGAATGGTCCACATTCGCCGGAACACAGCGTCGAGCGCCGATGCTGGTAGCGCGTCGAATGCGGGCGAATAGACCATGTAGCTGCAGGGAAAGCGGAACAACCGCTGCTCGAGGTCCAACTGGCGCAACGAACGGCCCCGGGCGTCTGTCTGGCCCTGGCCGGCGAACTTCTCGGCGAACGCGGACGACCCCTCGATCTTGCCCGGGATCGACGCCTCGTCGACGAACAACAGAAAGTCGACCAGATCGCGGACCGCCTGCTGCAGACGCAGGGCGGTCGCCGCCTGCGCCGACGTCCCGTCGCGTTCTGCCACCCGGGTTTCCCAGCCAAGTCGCGTCAGCAGGTTGAGCATGTGCGTCTGGTGGCTCAACACCATCAACGCGACGACATCGCTGAACGGCGATAGATAGCCGGCGGTATCGACGCTGCCGGCCACCGACGTGAGCGCCGGAGCTGGAGGCGCGGGAAGCGCCAGCTCACGTTGCGGACGAAACACCGGTCGATTCCCCAAGTGTCGCGATGGAACAGCCTTCCCTGTGACGTACCAGCCGCCCCATCGCTGATCAATCGGGGTACGGTGATCGACCGTCACTCCCGACGCGTAGGCGTTCTTGTCGTCTGACATCGGGAAGGTGCTGATCGTCGTCCATCCGGGCACGCCGAGGGTCTCCCACGTCAGATGGCACAGGAGGCAATCGTTGCGTCGCGTCAGCCGCGGCTGCTCACTGGGCCGTTGGTCGAGGGTGTAGAAAATCGTCCCACCACGTGGATCCTGCGCGGCAACCTCCAGCGTGGTCGCACCGCGCACCCATCCGACGGCTGTCGCGTCGTTGAAGTAGATCGCGCGAGGATTCGCAGGCCTGATGAGCGTCGCCTGGGCACTCGTCTCGGAGAAGACCAGCAGTTGTGACTCGATCGGCAGACCGAGGGCGGACAGTAGCGAGGGCAGATAACCGTTGGCGCCGTCGAAGGTGAGGCGGGTGGTCCCAGCCTCGAGTTCGCGATTGAGCCGGCTGACACTGGTCTCGACGCTGCCCGTCGAATACTGCACGGCCGGGTGGTCGCGCGATCCGACATACGCGTCGGGTCGCTGCGCGACGAGCGCGGCGCCCCATGAGCAGAGTGCACCGATGACGAGCAGGAGCGGCCGAGGAATGCGCGTCATCGCACTGGAACGCGAAGGGCTGCCTGTGACTGTGGCGCGGCCAGCGGGCCAATGACATCCCGCCCGGGCTCCTGCGACGAGAGGGATCGTCTCAGCGGTTGACGGGACCGCCGCCTGCCGGACGCGCGTTCGCACGGCCTGCCTTGGCGCCCTTCTCGGTGAGGAAAGCCACGACCGATTCGAAACGGAGCCGCTTGGCCGCATCGAGGGCGGTTCGCCCATCGTCATTCACAACGTTGACGTCGGAGCCATGGTCCACGGCGAACTTCGCCGCTTCGAGCGCGAGCGCTTCGCGATCCTTTTGGTCGATCGCCGCCCACGGGGCGCCACCTCCCATGCCGACCGCCGCCATGAGCGGTGTCGTCGTCTGCGCCCGTTCTTCCGTGGGATCGCCGGCATGATAGTCGACGTGGTGCACGATCTTCGGGTCCGCGCCCTTCTCGACCAGCATCTTCATGATCGCGGGCGACGTCACGCGCGCAGCCAGCCAGTACGGGGTCGCACCCACCAGCTCCGGGTTGAAGTTCCAGTCACGCGAAGAGCGTCGCGTTGGTGTCCACTTCAACACCTTCGCGTTTGGGTCGGCACCGTGTGCCAGCAACGCCGCAACCATACGCTCGTCGCGACGCATGACGGCCGCATGGAGCGCAGTGAAGCCGGCGCTGTTGACATTGGGATCCGCGCCCTGCTCGAGAAGGAATTCGACGATCTCGGTGAAGCCGGCGTGGGCGGCCATCGCGGTCGCGCTCACACCCCAGGCATCCGTATCATTCGGCTTCGCACCCGCGGCGACCAGCATCCTCGCCGATTCGATGTCGCCGACACGGGCGGCAAACATGAGGGCGGTGTCGGCGCCGTGCGGGACGTTCTGGTTGTACTGAAGCATGCCGTGGGGCGAAACCGCCATCACCAGGCTCCAGGTCGATGACTTGGCGTGGACGTCGGCGCCAGCGTCGATCAGCAGTTTCACGACCCCTGGATGCTTCTGCGATACGGCCCACATGAGCGCCGTCTGCCCGCGCGTGGCGCTGACGTTGACCTTGGCGCCTTTGGCAAGGAGCTGCGACACGACGGGTACTGCTCCGGTGCGCGCTGCAACCATGAGGGGCGTTTCGCCCGCAAGGAGGGCCAGGTTCGGGTCGGCGCCTGCTTGCAGAAGGCGACGCACCATCCCTTCGCTGCTGTTCATCGCGGCCGCCCACAGCGGTGTGGCGCCAAGGTCGTTGGCAACGTTGGCTTTCGCGCCGGCCTTGAGCAGTTGCTCCGCAATGTCAGCGTCATCACGGTACGCGGCCCAGTGCAGGGCTGTCGAACCGTCGCCCTCCGGCGCGTTCACGTTGGCACCCTGCCGAAGGAGGTGACGGACACCCTCCCGATCGGCGTTCTTCGCCGCTTCGCTGAGCGGAGATCGCGCTTGCGCAAGGGCAACGCGCCCGCCCGCAAGGAGCAGGACCGAGGCGAGCGCCCACGGCAGCAGTTGGTGGCGGCGTCGCATGACTAGTGGCCTGTCCTTGTCATATGTGCAGTGGATGCCGCCGCGCGGCGCCCGGGCCGCAAGGCGCGAAGAGTGAGCTTATTGGGCATAAGTGAGTGATGAGCAACGCCGCGGCACGGGATGCCCCGCAAGGCAGGCGCTGTACATATGACAAGGACCGGCCACTAGATTCCGCTGAGCATATCGAGTGGCAGCTTGCCCGTGCTCCCGCCAATGTGATCGACCGGCACGTCGAGCTTGTCCATGAGCGTCATCAGCAGATTCGCCATCCCCGGCTCGTCGTCGTACATGAGATGCCGTCCGCCCTTGAGTTTGCCTGCGCCACCGCCAATGAGCATGAGCGGCAGGTTGTCGCCCGAATGAGCATTGCTGTTCGAGATGCCAGAGCCGTAGAGGATCGTGGTGTGATCGAGCAGCGTTCCGTCACCGTCCTGGGTCTTGCGCAACCGCTCGAGGTACTTGCCGAAGAGCTCGGTGTGGTACGTGTTGATTTTCGACATGCGCTCGATCAGGGCCGGGTCGTCGCCATGATGAGAGAGCGGGTGGTGCGCTTCGGGCACGCCGATCTGCGGGTACGGTCGTGCACTCTGTTCCTTGCTGATCATGAACGAAATGACGCGCGTGAGATCCGACTGGAACGCCAGCAACTGCAAGTCGAACATCAGCGCCAGGTGATCCTCGAACACGGGCGGCACGCCCTGCGGCTGGTCCATCATCGGCAGCTCGAGGTCGTGTTGTTCCTCGGCGCGCTGGACGCGGCGTTCGACGTCGCGAACCGACTCGGTGTACTCCTCGAGGCGACGCTGATCCTGCGGGCCGAGATCGCGGCGAAGACCCGACAGCTTCTCGTTGACCGAGTCGAGGATGCTGCGATGCTGATGCAGCCGTGCCTCGCGCGCACGGCGCTCGGTGCTGCCGCTGTCGCCGAACAGTTTCTCGAAGACCGACCGGGGGTTGTACTCCATCGGCAGAGGCTGGGTGGCGCTCTTCCACGAAATGGTGTGCGTGTAGGCGCAGCTCAGGATGCCCGTGCATGCACCGGCGTTCGCGGGCATGTCCATCGACAGCTCGAGCGACGCCACTTGCGTCTCCTTCCCGAACTGCTTCGCCAGGATCTGGTCCATCGAGATATCCGCAATGATCTCGATCTCGTTCCGACCGCCGCGCGTGGTGCCTGTCAGGAAGGACCCCGAGGCTCCGGCGTGGATGTAGTTCCAGTTCGACTTCAGGCCCGAGACAACGATCATCTGGTCCCGATACGCTTTCAGCGGTTCGAGGATGGGAGAGAGGACGAAGTCCTTCCCCTCGCCCTTCGGTGTCCAGAACGGCATGGCCATGCCGTTGGGGACGTAGAAGGTCTGAAAGCGATGTGCCGGCTTGCCGGCCGCAATCGCGCGCACCGAGAGCGCGGGCACCATGGCGTCGAGGAACGGCAGCGCGAGCGAGGCTCCGAGACCACGCAGAACCGTACGGCGCGACAGCGCCTTGGATGACACAAATGACATGGCGTCTCAGTCTCCTTCTAGTTCGTCGCGACAGGCGCGGCGCGCCTGAGGAATGACGGGCTCTTGACGATGCCGACGACGAGCGACGACCAGGTGTAATCGGCGGCTTCGGCGTCGCGCACGATCTTGCGAACGGCCGGACGGTCGAAGTACTCGAGCGGACGGCCCAACGCGTAGGCCATCAGCTTGGTCGTCACCGTTTGCGGGAACTTGTCCTTCGGGTTGAGCAACATGGCGCGCAGGCCCTTCAAGCCCTGGATCGGCGTGCCGTCCACCGTGTTACCCACGGCATCGACAGGCTTACCCGACTCGTCAATGACGCGGAAACCGCCGATCGCGTCGAACCCCTCGAGCGCAAAGCCGGTCGGGTCGATCACCGAGTGGCAGCTTGCGCACACCGGCTGCTTGCGGTGCTGTGCCAGCCGCTCGCGAATGGTCGGCGGCTTGGTGCCTGGACTCGGATCGGGGAGCGCCGTATTGACACCAGCTGGAGGCGCGGGCACCTGCACGCCGAAGATGTTTTCGAGCAGCCACTTCCCTCGCAACACCGGTGATGTACGTTCGGGATACGAGGTTGTGGCAAGCAACGACCCATTGGCCAGAATGCCCCCGCGCTGTTCGAGGTCGGGGAGCGTCACGCGCCGGAAGCGGCTGCCGTAGACGCCCGGAATGTTGTAGTGCCTGGCGAGGCGTTCGTTGACGAACGTGTAGTTCGCCCGGATCAAATCGAGCACGCTCCGATCCTCACGAACCGTGCTCCCGACAAACAGCTCGGTCTCGTTTCGAAACGCTTCGAGCAGACTGTCGTCGAAGCTCGGGTAGGCGTCTGGGTGCGCGGCCACGTCGCCGACGCGGCGGAGATTCAGCCATTGGGCGGCGAAATCGGTGGCCAACGTGTCTGCGGCGCGAGGATCCGCGAACATGCGGCGTGCCTCCTGTTCGAGCACCGCAGGCTTCGTCAGCTGGCCACGCTCGGCCAGATCAAGCAGGCGCTCGTCAGGGATGCTGCTCCACACGAAGAACGACAGGCGCGATGCGATTTCGATGTCGCTCATGGGGTACGACTGCGTGGCACCCGCGCGACTCGTCGGCAGACCCGTCGGATCCTTGTGGACGCGGAGCAGGAAGTCGGGATCGACGAGCATGCGCTCGAGGGCGAACTGGATGCCGGACTCGAAACTGCCGCCGTCCCGCCGGCCGTCCGTGAAGAAGACCATCAGGGAGTCCACGTCCGACTTGGCCACCGGGCGCCGATAGGCGAGGCGGCCGATGCGCGACAGAATCCGCGTGGCACAGGCGGACTCGTCCGCGATCGACTTCGGCCGGCAGACAAAGACCGCACGGGTGCTCGGCGTATCGACCGCGGGCCCCGCCGCACTATAGGGACCGCCGATGTGCACCGACCCGACGCCGGCATTGTCCATGTACAGATTGTCGTTGGTCAGCACGCGACCGCGCTGCAATGGCTGCGGCAGCCCTTCAGGCTCCCACTGCTCTCGAACGAACGACGCTCCCACGAGCCTGGGACCGGCCTTCAGGGGCACGCGCACTTCAAGGCCCGCATCCCCGGTCAGCTGCATGTACTCTTCCCACTCGGGGTCGCCCGCGAAGTTGGGCTCGCCGTCGCCCGCATAGCTCGCCGCCGCCGCACGTCCCTTGGCGGCGCCGCCGACGGTGAAGCGCTTGATCAACTTGCCGTCGACGCGCACGTCCAGTTGCTGGGTCCAGCCCATGCCCATCAGGTAGTCCTGATACTGTCTGCGCAGCTTCACCTTGATCGTGTACTCGCCGTCAACCGGTGCGTTGTAGTGCACGGCGAGGCCACCGCGCGAGCCGAGGGGCAGGTCCTCACTCTGGCGGTCGTCCTGCAGGATGTGCAGCGGCACTTCGTAACTCGACAAGGCCGGCGCCGCCGGCGGCAGACCGGTCACCTGCCGGGTGATCTGGCGGGCGACCGAAAGATAGCGCTCGAGATGCGCAGTCGAGATCGACAGTGCGTCGGCAAAATTGTCGAAGCTGCCATCGGCCGTGTCGTCGCCGGGCAACTGCGATCGCACATCGAGGTGCTCGAGCGCGAACAGGTCGCGCAGTGCGTTGTTGTACTGCGTGCGGTTCAACCGGTGCACGGCACCAATGCGACCCGGGTTGGGCGCCCCCGCCCATGATCGGTCCAATTCGCCTTCGAGCCACCCGATCATCTCGTCGTTGGTCGCCTTGTCTGGACGAGGCAGGCCGGTGGGTGGCATCGACCCGGCGCGCAGCTTCGTAATGACCTTCTCCCACGACTCTGGGTCGGCGGAGGGATGTTCCGCGTCAAGCCCATCCAACATGAGCCCGGCGGTTTTCAGACGCTGATTGTGACAACTCACGCAGTAGCGTCTGACGGTCGTTTGATGCGGCGCGCTCTGCGCCGGTTGAGGGTTCGATGTCGACGCGGGCACGGCAGTCTGGGAGACAGACTGAACCGGCCGCTGCGGCTCGACCTGCGCGCCGGTCACGGTCGTCGATTGCGCACCGAGCACGACGACAACCCACACTCCCGCGAGCGCCGCGATCACACCTGTCGTCGACCGTCCGATTAGCATGCGATTCCTCGGCGCAACCCTGTTGTCGTGTGGATGAGGCTGCGATGCATGTTAGGAGATACCGCGTGATTATGTCATCACTGGTTCAAGGGAGGACTTCGATGACAGTGATTGTCGAGGCACGGTGGCCGACCTGGTCGGACCACCGTGTGTGGTGCGTTGTGAGGTGTGTCTACTGGGCCGCCATGACGAGCGTGCCGATGCGCTTCGGCACGGCACCGACCGGAATGCGCGCGATGACCTGCATCGTCTTCAGGTCGACGGCCACCGTCTGGTCCTCGCCGGCGACACCCAGATAGGCGCGCGCCCCGTCCGGCGTCAGCGTCACCCACTCCGGATGGCTGCCCACGACGACGGTCTTGAGCAGTTTGAAGTCGGGGATCGAGTAGGCATACATCGCGCCATACCACTTGCTGGTGGCCAGCAGCATCTTCTGGTCAGGGGTGACCGCGAAGCCGTGCGCCGGCGCGCCCTGCAGACCCTCGAGTTCCTTGTGTTCGCCCGGCACCGCCGGCAGCTCCCAGCGTGTGACCTCCTTGTGGGTCGTGAAGTCCACCACGGCCACGCCGTGGTAGTTGGAGAGCTGCACGTAGATGTTCCGTGTCGATCCGTCCTTGTTGGTGTCGAAGATCATCGGTCGAATGCCAGCGTCCATCTTGAGCGACCACGACACGGTGTCGGTCTTGGTGTCGATCACGCTGATGACGCCCGTCTGCACCGAGCCCGATACGGCGAACTTGCCGTCTGGCGTCACGTAGACGTTATGCACCGAGCCGTCGACTTTCACGCTCTTGGTGTTCGTCATGGCAACGGCGTCGATCACGTCGACAGCGCCAGGCGCCTGCGCGATGCCGACGTACACCTTCTTGTTGTCCTTGCTGACGAAGACGTTGTTGGGCCGGCCGCTCAGCGGGATTTCCTTGATGACCTTCCACGTCGCCGGGTCTATCACGCCCAGCGAGCGCTTCGACTCGATCGTGATGTAGACGCGCTTCCCGTCGGGAGCCGATGCGACGCCGTGCGGCACCTCGGTGCCCTCGATCGTTGCAATGACCTTGTTGGTCACCGGGTCGATGACGTGCGAATTGTCGCCCGCGGCGTTGGTCTGAATGATGCGCACGGCCCTGCCTTGCGCGACGAGCGATGCGGATGCGAGCGCGACGATGGCCGCGGCCGAGAGCAGACGACGAAGCGTGAATATATGCATGATGTTCGTTACCTCGATGATCCCGTTGCCTTCTCACCACGAACCCAGGCAGCCAGCGTCTGCCACTCCGGATCCGACTTCGACTGCCAGTGCCTGCCGCCTGCGTGGAACGGGTCGCCTCCCACCGCTTTCGAGAGCGGGTGCATCAGGAGCCGGCTCGCCTCGGGATCGCCAGCGACGACGACGCGCTGCCACGCCGTGAAGTTCTGTTGCGACTGCGCTTCGGAGAACGTGTGTGTGGCTTCGTCGATCATGATCCTGGGCGTGCCGTTCTCGTGGCAGGTGATGCAGCGAGCATGCCCCGCTCGCTTGACCAGGAAGATTGGCTGCACCTTCGTCCGGAAATATTCGAAGTCCAGCGCGGGCGTGGCGCTGGCGGTCGTCGCCGCGGCGAGCGGGGCTGCTTTCACCCACGCCACAACGGCCTGATATTCGGCGTTCTCCTGCGACGTCCAGAACTTGCCGCCCGTGTGCTGCGCATCACCGCCAGCGGCCGGTGCCAGCGGATGCACGGCCAGCGGGCTCTTCGACGGGTCGCCCGCGACCACCACCCGTTTGACAGCTTCGAAGTTCTGCCGCGATTGCGCTTCAGTCCAGGTCGTCGCCCCGTCCGCCAGCGGTTGAAGGCGCAAGCGTGTCGAGATGCGCGAGTGGCAGTTCACACACGTCCCCGCCCCTTCGCCTACCGCCCGTTCCTTGAGAAAGATCGGCTCGATGCGCGTGCGATAGGTCTCGAAGCTCAATCCTTCGTTCGCGGCGGTCTGCGCGGCCGCCGGCTGCGCGCCCGTCCGCACCCAGGCGACCAGGGTCTGGAACTCCGGGTCGGACTTGGACTGCCAGTGCCTGCCACCGGCATGGAAAGGATCGCCGCCTGCGGACTTCGCGAGCGGGTGCATCAGCAAACGACTGGCGTCGGGGTCCCCAGGCACCACCACGCGTTGCCACGCCGCGAAGTTCTGTTGGGACTGCGCCTCGGAGAACGTGTGTGTGGCTTCGTCGATCATGATCCTGGGCGTGCCGTTCTCGTGGCAGGTGATGCACCGAGCATGGCCCGCGCGCTTCGCCAGGAAGATGGGTTGCACCCGAGTCTTGAAGAACTCGTAATCGAGCGTGGAGGCAGCCGGTTGCGCCGCGGCGGTAGGCGGTTGGGCCGCAGGAGCCGCCGGTTGCTGCGCTCCAAAGAGACCTAACAGAAGCAGGAGCCATCGCATAAGGTTCAATCCCTTCGAGATACTGTCGCGCGCCGTTCTACCACTTCATTTGCGCGCCGACGCGAATAATACGCCCCTGCACAGCGCCTGAGGCCTGCTGAAACGCCGCCGTGCCGAAGTTGGTGCCCCGGACCGTGAGGTCGGCGTCGGAGTTGAGCACGTTGAACACCTCGAGTTGCGCTTCGAGACGCGTCCGGCCAATCGTGAACACGCGTGACCCGCGCAGATCCATCTGGTTCAGGCGCGCAAGAAACTCCGTGCCGTATGGGCGAAGCGGCACCGTCAGCGACGCCTCGCTGAGCGTCGGGAAGACCAGCCCGCCGGGCGTGCACGACCCTGGGCAGTTGGCAGCGTACCTGGTGGTCGGGGTGAGTAGCCAGGTCGTGCCCGAGAGCTGGTTCGTCGTGCCAATCACCGCACCAGGATAGCTCTGGAACGATCCGCCCACCAGAATACCCAGCGGCAGCGGGTAGCTGCCGGCGAGCTTGAACTGCGGGCGAAACCCTACACCAGTCTCACGCTGGTCGCAGTACAGGTCGAGATTCGGGTTGTCGGGCTCGTCGCACGTGACGGTCAGGTTGCGGTCGATCGAGGTGCCGCCAAATACCGTCCCGCCGCGCCCGAAGCGCGCATTGAACGAGAACTCGTAGCCGGTGAACAACTGCTTGCGGTCCGAACTCGCGGTCGTGTCGACTTCCTGCACCTGCGTCACCTTGGACGAGGCAAGGTTGTAGACCGTGATCGGGGACCCGTCGATCGGACTGTACACCCTCACCGGCGTGTAGTCGGCGCGCGTGCGCAGCAGGTTGTCGCGAAGCGGCAGCGCATAGAACCGGTTCTGGACGATCGCTCCTGTCACCGACAGGTTCCTCAGCAACTGGTGCTGGACGCCGATGTTCGTCATCACGTTGTAGGGACGCTCGGTCTCGGGGTCGTACTGCCGAAGCGAACGCGTGCCGAAGTTGGCCGGGAGCTGGGCGAAGTTGATCTCGCAGCCAGCCGTCTGGTACACGCAGCCCAGTTCGCCCTGGGCGATATCGTCGGCGTTCAGATCGCGCCAGGTCAGTCGGGCGGTGGACAGCGCCAGCGGGTTGTACTGGGCCGCAATGCCAGTCGTGCGGGAGTCGTTGTAGCGGTTCAGCGAGAACTTGAGCGCCGTCTTGCCGCTGCCGAACACGTCGTAGGCCGCACCGAATCTGGGCGCGATGTCGGTCCAGTTGGGCAGATTCGGCGTGGTGGGGAACGAACGCGCGGGTGCAAAGCGCCCGGCGGACGAGGTCAGCGCGGTGTTCTCCGCCTTGAGCTTCTCGAGGCGGAGACCGCCGTTCAGCGTCAATCGCTTGTAGGTCCACAAGTCCTGAACGTAGACCCCGAGGTCGTAGTTCATCGTGTCGCGGTACCGGAACGGCGTGTTTCGAACAACGACCGAGTCTGGCACGCCGGTGCGGTAGTCCTGCTCGAGGTCGGCCTGCGCGTCCTGCCGCGTCTCGATCCACCCGTGTTGGAGTTGCAGGCCAACCTTGAGCGCGTGCGAACCGGTCACGTAGGTCGCAGACGTCTGGAACAGGCTCTTGGTCGGCACAAACGTCGGGATGTTATTCGTTGCGGACCACGAGGTGCCGAGGTCTCGGTCGAGGCGTGCCGCGCCGGCATACCATGCGGCGCTGCCACGCTCCTGCTCGATTCCGTCCTGCATCTTCTGGACCGTGATGTTCACGTTGCTGGCCCAGCCGGCGTCCACCAGCAGCTTGTTGCTGACGGTCGAGGTCCACTTGACTTGCGTCGTGTAGTAGACGGGCGACCGCCAGATGAACGCCGCGGTTCTCGGGTCGGTGCCCGCCAGCATGTCGTGGCCGCGCGTCTTGTACAGCCGATCGTAGTAGATACCCAGCTTGTTCTTCGGGCTCATCTGGAACGTGAGCCGCGCCATCGCGCTCCTGATCTGTTGATCGTCGATCGCCTGCTCGCAGGACACCACGCCGCTCTTGCACTGCTGCCACCCGGTTGGGAACGGCACGTTCGTCGGGGTGTAGAAGACGTCCGCAACCGGCGAGTTCACGCCCCACTTGCGAGCCGAGGTGAAGAACCACAACTTGTCGTGCTTGATCGGTCCACCCACCGAGAAGTTGACGTCGTAGATCTTCTCGATCTTGTCGACGGCCGACAGGCCCTTGTCCTTCAGACGCTGCGTCAGGTTGTTGGCCTGCCATCCCCCATCGGAGTACGCGACAAACAGCGCGCCGCTGAACCGATTGCCGCCTTCGCGCGGAATCATGTTGATGCGCACGCCGCCGGCCGACACGTCAGCCCCGGAACCGGTCGTCTCGTACGACACTTCCTGGTTCATGGCGTCGTTGAAGTACGGGTTCACCTGGTTGTCGCTGCGTGTCGAATTCATCATCATCCCGTCGACCTGCACGGTGGTGTTCCGGGCGGTCATTCCGTGGGATGAGAAGTAGGTCTGTTGCATGCCCTGCGAGCCGCCGACGTCCGGACGGCTCAGCTGGACGCCCACCACGAGCTGACCCACCGACTGAAACGAACGCCCGGTCGGAATAGCATCCAGCACTTCGCGCGTCAATACCTGCGAGCGCCCGGTGCTCTGGACGTCAACGAGTGGAGCGTCGCCAGTGACGGTCAGGGTCTCTTCGAGCGATCCGACCCGCATGTCGATGTTGATGGCCGCGACGAAGTCGGCGGGCAACTGGATCCCTTCGCGCTTGATCGTGGCGAAGCCTTCCAGCGAAAAGGTCAGGTCGTACGTGCCTGGGCGCAGATCGACGAGGCGGTACTGGCCCTCGCCGTCGCTCACCACTGAGCGCGTCCGCTCGATCAGCACGTCGCTTGTTGCCTCAACCGTAACGCCGGGCAAGGCGCCGCCGGTCGCATCCTTCACGACACCGGCGATGCCGCTCTGGGCAAACGCCGCTGTGGGCAGGAGTAAGAGGAAGACCACCAGTCCCAGCCACGTCCTCGCCTGTCCCGCTCGAGTCATCGATCGCTCCTTGGTTCCAGCTCTCAGGTTTCCGCCTCTCGAACCGAGAGGTGTCACGTGTCGCTCGACCACGCAATTGTCGAGAGGGTCGGAATCTAACGGCGGGCCGTGATGACCGCATCACTGAAAGCAGGGAAGGTACGCGTTTTCGGCGCCTGCCGACATCCCGCATACAACCAAATGGTTCGCCCCCTGCTTGCCCTACTGCAAGTGCAGGATCCCGCGGCGCAGGGCCACATCGACGGCCGCGGTCCGGTCTGGCACATCCAGCTTGCTGAGGATGCTCCTGACGTGCGACTGCACCGTTTCCTCAGCGATGCCGAGCGAAGTGCCGATCTCACGATTGCGCAGTCCGCGGCGAACAAGCTCGAGCACCTCGGCCTCGCGACTGGTCAATACTGGCCGTTCCGCGCGAGCCGCCATCTGTGCCCGAACCTCGGCACTGACGCGCGGGTTACGCCCCGCATGCACATCGCGGACGATCTGCGTCAGGTCTTCGATGGCGGTGTCCTTCAGCAAGTAGGTGACCGCGCCGGCCTCCATCGCGCGATAGATGTCTTCGTCCCCCCGCATCATCGTCAGCACCACGATGCGGGCGGCCGGGTCGAGCGCGCGGATCGTGCGAATGGCCGTCACACCGCTGGTTCCGCCCAGTTGCAGATCCATGATTGTCACGTCGGGATGGTGCTGCTGATAGCACCGGACGGCCTCGTCGGCACTTGCCGCACTGGCAGTCACGCGCATGTCGGGCTGACGGTCGATCACCATGGCGAGACCCTCTCGCACGATGCGGTGATCGTCAACGAGCAGGACGTGAATCTGGCGTGCGGCTTTCATGATCACACTGGAATGGTGGCAACCAGGGTTGTGCCTTCGCGAGGTCCGGTGCGAATCTCGAGCGTACCGCCCACCGCCTCGGCCCGTTCGCGCATCGTGACAAGGCCGAAGTGTCCCGTGCTGTCGGGGTTGGCCGTTGGGTCGAACCCCTGCCCGTCGTCAGACACGGCGAGGGCAAGCGTGTCGTTCGTGTAGTCGAGCGTCATACCGATCATCGTGGCGTGCGCGTGGCGCACGGCGTTCGATACGGCTTCCCGGCCAATTCGCAGCAGATGCTCCTCGACCTGTGCCGACGCTCGTCGGGGTACCCCGGTCACGCCGAAATTCACGGCCACCACTGCCGAGGTCGCCTGCTCGGCGACAGCTTTCAGTGCCGACGGCAGACCCTCCTGCTCGAGTCGCGGCGAGCGCAGGTTCCAGATCGACTGCCTGGCTTCACGGATGTCGTCCTCGACCTGTCGGCGGAGGTCGCCCAGCTGGGTCTGCAGCCACGGATCGGAAGTCGACGCTGCCGCGCTCAACGCGTCAAACCGCAGCGCGTAGCCGAACATGCTCTGGAGCAGCGTGTCGTGCACCTCGCGGCTGAGCCTTGCGCGCTCACCCACCAGCAGCGAGAACTCCCGCCGCATTCGACGGACATGCAGGCGCCACGCAGCCCCCACGCCGGACACGATGCTCGCCAGACTCACGCCGACGAACCACCACGTTTGATAGAAGGCCGGCCGAATGGTAAACGACCATTCGCTCTGGGCACCGGTCTGGGCCCCAGCGGCACTCAACGCCATCACGCGAAAGGTGTACGCACGCGGCGGCAGGTTCGTATAGAACGCGGCGTGACGAGTGCCCGCATCGATCCAGTCGGGATCGAAGCCATCGAGGCGATACCGAAATCGCCACTTCCGCGGCGAGGTCAGGTCCGGCACCGTGTAGTCGACCTGCACCCGGGCGGTACCCGCAGGCAGCCACTGCACCGCCGACGCCGACCGCGGCTGACCATCGATGACAACTCCCTCGATACGAACCGTGTCATCGGCCTGTCGCTCGCCCTGGACGGCCTTGGGATCGACCACCGTCACACCGCGGCCCGCGACGAACCACAAGCGGCCGTCGCGCGAGCGCACGGCCGCCCGGTTCCCGAACCAGCGCGAGATTCCGGCCGAACCATCCACTTTGTCGTAGGCGGTATAACGCACCTGGTGGGTGCGGTCGCTCAGAGCATGCGCGATGTCTTCTCGCGAGAGCCGGACGAGCCCCGCCGCCTCCACGGCAAGCCACAGCGCGCCGTCCAGATCGTCAACGATGCCAGTCACGTGGTGAACGGGCATGCTGGTCGAGGCTACCAGCGTCGTGAACGCGTCATTCGCCCACCGTGAGAGGCCGCCGTCACCACCGAGCCAGATTGCGCCCTCTTGATCCTGGTGAATCGCCCGGTATGGTCCAACCGTGAGCCCGTCCTTTTCGCCGAACACGCGAACGGCGCCCGCGGAGTCGAGCACTGCCACGCGGGAGTGCTCGAACGAGAACCAGGCACGACCGTCGCCGTCCGTCATGCTGGCAAGCAGCGCGAGCGAGTGGAATTCGTCCGGAAGGATAGCCTGTGTCAGCAGCCCGCCGCGCCATCGCAAGAGCCCTCGAGACACATCGTGCAACCAGAGACCGCCGGTGCCGTCCGAGGTGATGTCCGTC
>JBEBGB010000290.1:0-6313 GCA_040081675.1 Vicinamibacterales bacterium | reverse complement strand
GAACAACGTGCCACCTCTGGTGAAGCCTGGCGTGAGGTACGAGCCTGTCCGGCCGTCGAACACGTGTACGCGGTTCGTGCGGGGCCACGGTCCCTCGAATGTTTGCACCGCGACAGGAGATCCGTCGCTCGCTTCGGTGTTCAGTTCACTGGCGCCTCGCTCCATGCGGTGTCTCTCCGTCCACCCACCTTCGCTCTGGCAGCCACCTTTAACGGGGCGGGGCAGGGTCGGCCGTGAGCCATCCTCGCGCGGTCGCGGAGGATGCGCCACGGCGGTGCAGGGAGATGTCGGCGATTTGTCGCGGACGGGCGTTGCCGTGCTGCGAGCGGAGCGGGGCGCCAGACGTGCGACAGGACAGGGGGCTTCACTCAACCGGCGCAGATGCTGTGCGGAGACGATGGCTCGCACGCCGTCCGGATGTCAGCGTGCGGTGCTATCGGGTGCCTTCTCGGCCTCTTCAGGTACGTACACCACGGAGCCGTCAGGCAGCTGGTAGGCCACACCGAGACGACGACCGGGACCAGACTTCTGTTCCGGCGTGATCTTGCGTACCTTCACTTCGTTCTTGTTCTTCTCGACGATCTCCATCTCTCCAGCCGCGTTCTTCTTGATGATGGTGAACGACGAATTGGGGTCGAGTAGTTGCGTGAGGCTGAAGGCCTGAATGAGCGCCACCATCAGGCCGACCGCGAAGACGATCGACGCGTCGAACAGGTTCGCGACGCCACCGAGGGGGTCCTCGCGATGAACCGACGTCAACTGGCCCAGGCCGCGTCTACGCCGTACGAATGCTGGCATGGCGCACCGCCTCCTTGCCGTCCTGGCGCTTCAGTGCTCGCATCACCAGTTCGCAGAGATCTTCCATGTCCTTGATGTCGATGCGTGCCCAGCGCTCCCGCACGAGCGTGATGTAGTACGCGACGCCACTCAGCATGAGACCGCAGACGACCGCGCCGAAGCCAACCACGAGGTGATCGATCATCGTTGCGATGTCGCCGCCGAGCAGCGCCTGCAGGGCAGGGCCGAGCGGGATGATGGTGCCGGCGAGTCCGAGCATCGGGCCAATGCGAATGAATGCCCGGCTGCGGTCCAGCCGTGTCGTCATCTCGATCTCTTCGCGCCGCAGGGCCTCGTCCAGCCACAGGTCGACATCGTCGAACACCTCCACGTCGCGCAGATTGTCGCGCACGCTGTTCCAGAAGCGCCGCAGCGCCGGCGACAGCGCCTCGCCCTGCAGTACGTCCGTCATCCCGGTGCGCAGGGACGGCCCGGCCGACGCAAGTCGCCGTGCCAGTCCCCGGAGATCCGTGGCAGGTTCGCTTCGTTTCCGCCACATGGCGAAGAAGAGCGCGCCGAGATCGAGCATGGCCCAGGCGAAGAGCGCGATGAGCGCTATCGCCACGGGCCAGAAGAAGGCGCTCGAGAGCCTGAAGAACAGCTGAACGACGAATTCGTACGCGGTGGTCGTCATCAGAAGGTCACCCGCGCACCGAGGTTCAGCGCGCGCCCGGGATTGAGATAGAAGAGGTAGTACTGGCGGTCGAGCAGGTTGTCAGCACTCGCGAAGACGTCGAGGTGTTGAATCACGCGGTAGCTGGCGCTGGCGTCCATCAGGAAGTACGGGTTGTAACTGCCAGGGACGTTCCTCGTCGTGTCCGCGTTGGTGTCCGAGTTGGACACGAGGCCCGCGTAGCGTGCGCTGACCGATCCGCTCCATTTCCCTTTCGACAGAACGGCGGAGAGCGACGACATGTGGGTCGGCACGTACGGTACCTTCTTGCCTTCGGAGACGGGTACCGCGGTGTTCTTCGAGATGATGGCGTCTGTGAACGAGTAGGTCGCTCGCAGCTCCACGAAGGATGTGAGTCGCGCGCGGCCAGCCAACTCGACGCCGTTGGTGCGCCCCTCGCCGGCATTCACGTTGATGCGTGTGGCGCCTGTTGGGTCGGCCACGAGGTCGGTCTTGCGGTAGATCATGTCCGTGATGCGATTGCGGAACCAGGTGGCTTCCGCGGACACCCGAGTCCCAAAGCGGCGCGAGACGCCCACCTCGCCGCTCAATAACGATTCCGGTGTCAGGGTCGGCTCGGCGATGAAGAGCGTCGTGCCCAGGCGGAACGTGCGATAGAGGTCGTAGACGGTCGGCGAGCGGAACGCCGTGCCGACGCTGCCGCGCAGCGTCCACTCCGCAGTCGGCTGGTATGCGGCGGAGAGCTTTCCTGTTGTCGCGTTATTGGCTCGCTCGGGATACGTTGTCAGCGGCGACGCCGCGGTGTAGGTGTTGCTGAGGCCATCGTAGGTACGCCAGTGATCGAAGCGTCCGCCGGCAACGACAGTCAGTCTGTCTCCCAGTTGCACCTGGTCCTGGATGTAGAACGCTGCCGTCGACGTGCGACCGGATGAGGCATACGTCTGCGCAATGCGCTCGTCGATGTTCGTCCAGTTCGACTGGCTGAACTCCTCGTTCTCGGATTGCTCTCGTCGAACGTCTGCGCCGGCAATGACGGTGTGGCGCGCCGATGGCACCCACGTGTACTGCGCATTTGCGTAGCCGTTGCGTGAAGCCCGCAGGCTGATCGCACCGGGGCCACCGGTCAACGATGCCGTGGCAGCCGTTGGCGTGCGGAAGTTGTTGTCCGGCTGGTCGTAGATGCCGGCGGTGACACGCACCAGGCTCCTGCTGTTGAGCACGTGCTGGAGCGCTCCGCTGTACAGGTTCGACCGGGCCTGGCCCGGGCCGGATATGAACGTGCCCGGCGTGAAGGTCAGCGCCCGTGTTGTTCCGTTGTCGTCGAACAGGACCGGACCTCGGTCCACGATTGCGCCGTTGGCGTCGCGCAGCTGGCTTGTGTAACCCTCGTAGCCATAACCGGACGACTGTCGAACGTACTGGAACGACGCGAGCGTGGCCGTCCCGAACGTGTACTCGCCTTTCGCCCGAATCGCGTACTGGCTGTACCAATTGGAACCGCCCCAACCGATCTGATAGGTGCGACCGCCCGTCGTCGTGAACGTCGGGATGACACCGCTGACGCGTGTGCCCGTCGTGCCCGTCGTGGCCGTTGTCGTGACCGCGCGCGACTGATAGCCGTCAGACCGGAGGCGCTGGGCGCCAAGGCTGAAGCCGAGGCGTTTCGTCAGCTTCTCGGCGAATCTGCCGGAGTAGTTCTGCGTGCCGTAGGTGCCACCCTGCGCACTGGCTTCGATATCGCGGCGGGTGATCGGCCTGGTGAGGATGTTGATGACGCCGCCCATGGCGTTGCCGCCGTAGAGCGAGGAGAACGGCCCACGCACGACCTCCACGCGGTCCACCTCGCTGTTGGGCAGGCTCGTCCACGCGACTTCACCCGTGTAGGCATCGTTCACGGGCTGGCCGTCGAGCAGCACCAGCGTGCGGTTCGCGCCGTTGAACCCTCGCATGTTGATGCGTGTGTTCGTGTCAGCGGCGCCCTTCGTGCGCAGCACGTAGAGTCCGCCGAGCAGGTCCAGGCTCTGGTCCAGCGTCTGACTGTTCCGAATCTGCAGTTCCTGCCGGTTGACGACACTGGTCGAGACGGGTGCTTTCTCTGGCGTGATATCGGTCCGCGTCCCCGTCACCACGACGTCGACCTTCAGGACAAGGGGATCCTCCTTCCTTTCGGTGTTCTCGTCGGAGGGTGCAGGCGTCTGGGCGAAGCTGCTGATGCTCAGCAAAACGCTGAGCGCGGCCGCAAGGGCGAGCCGCGTGCAAAGCCAGCTCTGAGCGAAGTTTGTGGTCATCATCGTTGTCTGGTGATCGGGTAACCGATGTGAGCGAGTTCGACTACAACGTGCGGCTCCGCCATTCGCGGAGCACGCCTGCTGCAATGAGCAGAGCAATGGCGAAGAGGGGCGTGGACGAACGCGGCAACTGGCTGTTTGCCTGACCGGCAATGCGCAGAATCCTCTCCTCCATCCGGGCGCCGGTCACGATCGGGAGAGGTGGTGGTTCGGGAGTCGAGGTCGTTGGCGCGGGTGGCGTCGCGGCGTCGCGCGTGGTCTGCTGGATGGCCTGCAATCCCTGCACGATGCCCGAGCGGAACGACGCCGGGGCGGTGGGGAACTGCTGCGCGCCCCAGTGGGTCGACTTCGTCATCTGCCGCCCGAACGCCTGCAGGTCTTGCGCGCCGAGTCCGGAGACGAGCGGGGCCTGTTCGGCGATGTACTGGTGGAGGCGCAGGTTGCCGCAGGTGTTCGAACTGCACGCAGCGCCGTGTGCCACGACCGACTGCACGTACTTCTCGATGAGCACACCGCGTTCGGCGTCGGTGAACCTGTGGCTGCCTTGCCGATCCACTTCGAGGAAGCGGGCGAGTTGCCACTGGCGCACGTAGGGGTTGGCCTTCTCGAAGAATTCGTCCATGTTCAGGCCGTGCTTGTCGGCCACGTACACGTCGTAGCTCTTCTGCCAGAGTTCGCCGTCCACCTGTTCCTTCGAGGTGGCCTGGAAGCCGTAGAGGTGTTCCATCTCCTTGATGAACTGCCGCGCGCCAGCGTAACCGGCGTTCTGCTGTTCCTTGATCCAGCGAGGATTCCAATAGCGTGTGGTCAGTTCGGTGACGAGGAAGTTGCGGAAGGGTTCCACCTTCTCGTGGCCGTCCGCGCGCTGGTTGTTCACGTAGAACTGCGGCGCCACGCCGTTCACGGCTTTCGATGCACTGTTGAGACCGCCGGCGAACTGGTAGAAGTCGTCGTTGTCGAGCGCGCCGTACACGTACGTGGTGCGGCTATGCACGAGCGCCTCGTTGCCTTTCAGCTGCTCTGTGAGGTTGTTGCCCACCGACGCGCCCCAGAGCTTCTCCGAGTACGCGTAGTTCATGTGGTGCAGATACATGTCGGCGATGCCCTTCTCCTGCCCCTCGTCCAGGCTGCGCGAGACGATCTGTTCGATTCCACCGACGCCGTACATCCCAGGCGCAGCACCGAAGACGCGCGCTGTGGCGGCCTTCTCCGCCTGCTCGAGCGGAACACCGCTCTTGACCAACGCGTTGGTGATGTCGCGGTCGTGGCGGCTGATCGCGTTGTCGCCGGCCGAGGCCGCGAGACGTGCGGCGCGATCGAGCCACAGAATCTTGTCGCCGAAGCCGTCGCGGTAGATGCCCGAGACGGTATAGATCACGTCCACACGCGGGCGTCCGAGTTCCGCGTCCGGCACGAGGTGCAGGCTATCCACGACATTGCGTGCGTTCCAGCGAGGCTCGACGCCCATGAGCCACATCGCCTCGGACTCCATGACGCCGCGGCTGCGCGCGGTTTCGCCGTACCACAGCACCATCGAGATCTTCTCGAGCGTCTTGCCGGTATCCTTCCGGAAGCGATCGATTTGCTGTTGCGCGAGTCGCTTGCCCACCTCCCATGCCGCCTTCGTCGGAATGAGCGCGGTATCCAGGTCGTGGAGGTTCCGTCCACTCGGAATGGATGCGGGGCTTCGCAGCGGATCGCCCAGTGGCCCGCTCGGAATGAAGCGCCCACCGAGCACCTTCACGAGGGCGTCCATTTCCATGCCTGGCGAGCGGCGGATGTTCTCGATCCAGGTGCGCGCGTCGGCAAGAGCGGTTACGACCTTCTCGCGTAGCGCCTCGGGCAGGGTCGCTGCCGGTTGGGGCGTGCCACCGTCGAAGACCGCGTCGGACCAACGGCGAAGATCGGTGGCGAGGCGCTTCCGCTCATCCGGCTGGAAGACTGTGCGCATGAACTCTTCGAGACCATCGCGTTGGACGGTGTCGCTCGGGGCGCTACCGATCGTGTGCTGGCCGAGCGGCGTCGGTCCTTCTTCGATGTCGCGCGCAAAGTCGCCGACAACCTCCAACACGTGTTCCCAGGAGGCGTTCGCCAGGTCCAGGCCGAGTTGCTTCTCCAGTTTCAGGGCACGCGTCGCGTCGAGGATCTGCTGCTTGTATTCGTCCGCGACTTCCGGGGACGCTCCGGCTGATGCCTCGTAGCCGTCGAGCGCGTCGCGCAGCGGCTGGTATTCCTGCTGCTTGCCAGCCGAAATGACCAGCGGCGTCAGGTGACCGATCATGACGCCGGCCGAACGGCGTCGCGCCTGAATGGCTTCGCCGCCGCCGTCGATGATGAAGTAATAGGGATTGGGCAGGTCGCCCAGGATCGCCTCCGAGTCGTCCCACCCTGCCTGGCCGACGTGCTTGCCCGGCAGCCATTCGAGCGTGCCGTGCCGTCCCATGTGCACGACGGCGTCCGCCATGAACTCGTAGCGATACCAGAGATACGCCGCGATGTACGAGTGGGGCGGTGGCGTGAGCGTATCGTGTTGCACCTGCACGGCGCGGTCGTA
>JBEBGB010001091.1:0-1552 GCA_040081675.1 Vicinamibacterales bacterium | reverse complement strand
TGGACATAGACAAACCGTGCACCGGCCTCGCGGGACGACGCGACTACTGCACGCCGGCGGTGTACAACCCGCAGCCGGACCGTCTGTATCACAACGAGCACAACGGCACGTTCAAGGACGTGACGGCGGCGGCCCTCGCAGGAGGGCCATCTGGACCAGCTCTTGGCGTATCGGTCGCGGATTTCAACGGCGACGGATGGCCCGACATCTACGTCACCAACGACGGCAAGGCGAACCTGCTGTGGATCAACCAACGCAGTGGCACGTTCAGGAACGCTGGGCCATTGTCGGGCGCGGCGTTGAGCGGCGACGGCAATCCCGAAGGCAGCATGGGCGTCGACGCAGGAGACTTCGACAACGATGGTGACGAAGATCTCTTCGTGACGAACCTGCCGACAGAAGGAAACGATCTGTACGTCAATGACGGGTCTGGACTCTTCGAAGATCGCAGCAACCTCTCGAGGCTCGGACCACTGAGCATCGGATACACCGGCTTCGGCACTGCCTGGTTCGACTTCGACAACGACGGATGGCTCGACCTCTTTGCGGCGAACGGATCGATCGAGGCGCAGAAGGGGCGGTTGAGCGAGAGATTCCCCTACGACGAGCCCAATCGTCTTTTCCGCAATCTGCGCGGCAGCGCCTTCGAGCACGCGAGCGCGCAGGCCGGCGAAGCGTTGAGGTTGTCCGAGGTCAGCCGAGGTGCCGCGTTTGGCGACATCGACAACGATGGCGATATCGATGTGGTCATCAGCAACACTCATGGGCCGGCGCGACTGCTGATCAACAACGTCGGCAATCGGCATCACTGGATGGGGCTCTCGTTGACCGCATGCGGCGCCGCGCCGCCGGCCGCCGGTGCAACGGCCAGGCGTCTGCCGGAAGCCCCAGCCAGTGTCGTGTCGACCTGCAGTTCGACACGCACGCTGGTCGGAGCGAAGGTTCAAGTCGTGCGGCGGACGGCGCCGACGTTCGTCCGGCGCGCGCGAGCCGACGGGAGCTACGCGTCTGCCAACGATCCCAGGGTTGTCGTCGGACTCGGCGAATCGTCGGAGGCGCCGAGGGTGCGCGTTACATGGCCCAACGGCGCCGTGGAAGAGTGGCCGGAAATGGCCATCGACCGGTGGACGGTCTTGACGCAGGGCAAGGGACACGCGCCATGAGCCTGCGGTGCCTCGGTCGCGCCGGTGCAGCAGTTCTCGTGTGTGCGAGCGTGGTCGCCGGCTGCAACGCTCCGGAGAGCAAGCCATCAGCGGCCCCGAAGGCGCAGGGCTCCGCCGCGACACTGGAGCCGCCGCCTGGCCCCGACCTGCAGTCGGTTACGTTGCCGGACTTCTCCGGCATGGAAGCGCCAGTGCGCGGTCAGATGGAGGCGCAGTTCTCATCACTGGAAGCGCTGGTCGCGAATCCTCGTTCGACGCCCGACGATCTCTCGACCGCTTATGGGGAAGCGGGCAAGCTCCTGATGGCGGCCAGCTTCCTCGATGCCGCCGAGGCGTGCTACCTCAACGCGCAGACGCTGTCGCCCAGCGACCGGCGATGGCCGTACTAT
>JBEBGB010001090.1:0-1552 GCA_040081675.1 Vicinamibacterales bacterium | reverse complement strand
ATCGAACAGCTCGCCGAAGACAGCGACCATCTCGAGACGTCCTACCTCATTCTGAACGGCGAGCTGCCCACCTCGTCTCAGCAGACGGCGTTCAACGACAACATCACGATGCACACCATGCTTCACGAGAGCGTGAAGAAATTCATGGAAGGGTTCCGCTACGACGCGCACCCGATGGGCATCTTCCTCAGCACCGTGGGCGCGCTCTCCACGTTCTATCCCGACTCGAAGCGCACCAACGATCCGGTGTCGCGGCACCATCAAATTACGCGGCTCATCGCGAAGGCACCGACCATCGCCGCCTACGCATACCGCCACATCGTCGGCCGCCCGTATATCTACCCTGACAACGACCTCAGCTACACGGGTAACTTCCTGAACATGCTGTTCAGCACGCCGGCCGAAAAATACCGTCCGAACGACGTGCTGGCCCGCGCGCTCGACGTGCTCTTCATCCTGCACGCCGATCACGAGCAGAACTGCAGCACGAGTGCCATGCGTAACATCGGCAGCTCGCAGGCAGACCCCTATGCGTCGGTTGCCGGCGCGGCTGCGGCGCTGTCCGGTCCGCTGCACGGGGGCGCGAACGAAGCCGTGCTCCGCATGCTCGACGAGATCGGCTCGGTCGAGCACGTGCCGGAGTTCATCAAGAAGGTGAAGTCGGGCGAAGCGGGTTCGCGGCTCATGGGCTTCGGCCACCGCGTCTACAAGTCCTACGACCCGCGCGCGAAGGTCATCAAGAAAATCGCAGACCTCGTGTTCACGGTTACCGGCAAGAACCCGAAGCTCGAGATTGCGCTCGAACTCGAGCGCATTGCGCTCCAGGACGAGTACTTCGTCAAGCGCAAGCTGTATCCGAACGTCGACTTCTACTCGGGCCTCATCTACCAGGCCATGGGTTTCCCCGTGGAGATGTTCCCGGTGCTCTTCGCCATCCCACGCGTCGTCGGCTGGCTCGCGCAGTGGCAGGAGATGCTCGTCGACGCCGACCAGAAGATTGCGCGGCCGCGCCAGATCTACACCGGCTACGACGAGCGCGATTACATCTCGAAAGACAAGCGTCTTTAGGGGACGCTCGCTATAGTCCTTGGTGCTTGGTGCTTCGTCCTTGGTGCTCGGACCGAAGTCGCATGTCTGAAGCCCAGAGCCGAGAGCCCAGAGCCTGACGATGCTGAAACCAGTTCTCGTCACCGCGATGGTGCTGCTGCAGGCCACTGCAGCCGCACCGCGCTTCGATTCGAGTCGCGCGTGGAATGATCTCCGCCAGGTCGTCTCGCTTGGTCCCCGTCCAGCGGGTTCGGCCGCCATCGAACAAACGCGTCAGTACATCAAGACGCAGCTCGCGCACATCAACGTTCCGGTCTCGGAGCAGGCCTGGGACGACACCACTCCGGCCGGCCAGGTCCACATGGTCAATCTCATCGCGACCATCCCCGGCGCCAGCAAGAACCGTATCGTCATCGCCGGCCACTTCGACACGAAACGCTACAGAGAGTTCCGCTTCGTTGGCGCGAATGATGGCGGCTCGAGTACGGCGTTCCTCATCGAGCTG
>JBEBGB010001089.1:0-1556 GCA_040081675.1 Vicinamibacterales bacterium | reverse complement strand
GAAACGACGATGGTAAGACGCGGTACGCTGAAAACTCCCGCTGTTAGACGCCGGGGCTTCGGCCGATGTTCCCGCGATAGGCTCAGCATAGCGCGGTCTTCTGGTCGTTGGCACCTGCTTCGCTGCGTTGTCGAGGCGAAGCAAAGCCCCGAGATTTCGCGCCGAAACGTGAGTGCGAGACACGCAGGGAAAATGGGCCTCTCAGGGCCAGGCCGCGCTGCAGCGTGCATGGAGCCCCCAGCGGTCGCGACTTGCTGCTGGCAAGAGACATCGCTGGGCCGGCCAGGTCGCAGCGCCGTCCACGAGGCTCGGCCGCCCTGGATCGAGACGAGCAACGATTGGCTGGTGGATGGGCCTGGCGGTCCAGTCAGATCAAGCGCGCGGGTGTCAGCGAGTGGTCTCGACGACGCACCTTGATGACACCCGCGAGATCGGGGAATTGCGCCGCGAACTCCGGCGGATACTCGCCCTCGATCGGTTCGCCGAGCTGCTGCTTGATCATTGCGGCGTTGGCGACAGACTTCGCCGAGAAGTGATTGTTGGTGTAGAGATATGCCTTCTTCACCAGGCGCCGCGCCGCGTCGGCCGTTTCGGTGAACTCCTCGAGTTCGCCGGCAGTGTAGAGATAGTTGTAGCGGTCTTCGGCTTTCTCATGCGTCCACCACTGTGCGGCGTTCCGACCATGCAGCCGCACGTAGTAGAAGCCCTTCACGTTGGGGAGCCAGTTCTGCCGAATCGAGAAGCGGAACTTGGGCTCGTCGATCTGTACCCACGCGGCGCTTGTCGCGTTCAACACGTCCAGCGTCTCGCCGAACCCGTCGCTCCATGACGCGTGACGGAGTTCGACAGCCACCGAATAGTCACCCAGTGCCGCCAGCAGAAGCGTCAGATAGTCCTTCGTGACCGGTGAGTTCTTGAAGCTCGGAGGAAACTGCGCGAGAACCGGCCCGAGTTTACCCTTCGACGCGAGGGGTTCGATGCCGCGCCGGAATTCGTCGAGGTCCGCCGCTGTCGGTGCAAGCAGCTCGCGCACGACCTCATCGTGTCCGTCTGGCGCATGTAACGAGCGACGCAAGACGCCTTCGTACATCTTCGGGTGCGTGAACTTCTGATACAGCTTCACCGCGAACTCGAAGTTGTGGGGAGTGCGCTCGACCCAGCTTCGCGTGACCGACGCCTTCGGTTGCCCGTAGAACGTCGAGTTCACTTCAACGGTGTCGAAGTGTTCCGCGTAGAACGCGAGCTCATCGAATGCTTTCGACCGGCCCCGCGTGGGCGGGTAGAACACGCCGTTCCACGTCCCTCGTCCTGTTGGGTAATTCCAGCCCGACGTGCCGACGCGCAGGTTCCCCACGCACGTAGAATAAAGGAACGGCCATGCTGACGATCAACGAGATCTTTCACTCGATTCAGGGCGAATCTCGTCGCGCGGGGGAACCGTGCGTGTTCGTGCGCCTCACCGCCTGTGACCTTCGCTGCTCGTGGTGCGACACGGCGTACGCGTTTCACGAAGGTTCGAAGCGAGAGGTAGACGATGTCGTCGCCGACGTGGAGAA
>JBEBGB010001088.1:0-1557 GCA_040081675.1 Vicinamibacterales bacterium | reverse complement strand
ACCGCAGCGCATCGGACACCGCCCGCTCGTTCGCGCGACACCGATCCTGATGAAACAGACGGCGATGCGGGCTACGTCTCTGCTGGAGTCGACCGTCGCCAGCTTCGGAAACTCCGCCGAGGGCAATATGTGCCGGGCCGCCACCTGGACTTGCATGGGCTGACCCGCCGGGCTGCGGTGGCCGAAGTGCAGCGGTTCGTGGAGTCCGCGCGAGGCGCTTACCGCTGTGTGTCGATTGTCCATGGCCGGGGTCTGCACTCGAGCGGTAAGCCCGTCGTCAAAGCCGATGTACGCGCGTTTCTGCGCGCCCACGTGGCGGTGCTCGCCTACAGCGACGCCCCACGAGACGATGGGGGCAGCGGCGCAGTCTACGTGCTGCTCCGCGGGTGAAAGCGCCCCGGACGCCGGCGGAGGTCCTCGCCGGGCCGGCCAGCCCTCGCCGTGGCTTCGGCCTGAGGCCGTCGCGTTCGCGCAGGCGGAAGGCCCGCTAGAATGGCGCCCATGCAACTCCCCAATTTGTTCGGACGAGCCCTGCCCACGTCGTCTGTCCGACGGTGGGCAGTGCTGCTGATGCTGACATCCAGCCTCCTGCCTCGAACCGCTGGCGCACAACCAACATCGTCTGCACCGACGGATCATTTCGTCACCGTGAACGGACTCCGCCTGCACTACCTCGATTGGGGCGGCGCGGACCGACCTCCGCTTGTTCTGGTACACGGCATCGGTCGTGTGGCTCACACCTTCGACGTCGTGGTGCCGTCGTTTACCTCGCAGTTCCACGTCCTCGCCATCGATATGCGCGGCCACGGCGATTCAGGATGGGACCCAGCCGCCAACTATCTCGTTGAGGATCACGTTAAAGATTTCGAGGCCTTTGTGACCACACTCGGGCTGCGCGGGCTCACGCTGTGGGGTAACTCTACCGGCGGCCGTGTCGTTCAGGTCTATGCGGGACTCCATCCCGAAAACGTTCGCGCACTCATCGTGGAAGACGTGGGGCCGGAACGACCCCAGACGATTTCGGACGGCTTCGCGAGAGGCGTGGAGCGCGACGGCGCCGGCTGGGCGTCCGAGGACGAGTTGCTCGCGCAGTTGAAGCGAGAGAACCAGGGCATCTCGGAAGACCAGCTGCGAACCTACGCTCGCTATGGATCGAAGCGCGACGACCGTGGCCGATTGATCTGGAAGCGCGACCCCAACCTGGCCAAGGGTTTCGTCGAAACCGAGCTGTGGCAGTATGTCCGCCGCATCACGAGCCCGACCATCTATGTGCTCGGGGGCCGAAGCACCATCGTTCCCCTCAACACACAAGAACGATTGAAGACGACGATCCCAGGCGTCCAGATCGTGACGATGCCTGGCCTCGGGCACTATCCAAGCCAGGAGAAACCAGAAGACTTTGTCCGTATTGCGAAGGAGTTCCTCGCCCGCGTCCGCTAGTCAGACCGAACCGACCGCCCAATCGCCCCGATTGCCTCGGTGTTCGCTCGCGCATCCACCGGCGTTATAAGCCGGTCGTGGTGCACAGCGACGAGTGTGCAGGCCTTCAGCGCCCAC
>JBEBGB010001087.1:0-1559 GCA_040081675.1 Vicinamibacterales bacterium | reverse complement strand
CACTCACACAATCGGTTTCGATGGACCATCGGAATCGATTACGCTGACACACACCGCGAGGGACCGCGGCGCGTTCGCGCGCGGTGCGCTCGCCGCTGCGAAATGGGTTCACGGCCGCAGTGGCTGGTTCACGATGCAGGACGTGCTGGGAATCACCGGCTAGAGTCTTGAACGGGTCGATCCGATGCGTTTGATTCAGGTTTTCGTGAGCCGTTCAAGGCTCTCGCCCGCCCGAATGGGCGGGCAAACAAGCAGGGGGTCCAGCGAGGCGAAGCCTTCCCAACATGCTTGCTGGTCTGAGGCGCAGCCTCGCTGGATTTGAGGCGGACATGCACACCAATTTCATCGGAGTCGGCACCGCGCTCGTTACACCGTTCACGCGCTCGGGAGAACTCGACGAAAGCGCCGTGCGTCGGCTTGGGCGCCGACAGATTGATGCTGGCATCCACTTCCTGGTGCCGTGCGGTACCACGGGCGAGAATCCCACGCTCAGCGATGCAGAGCGCATCCGTATCGTCGAGATTCTCGTGGACGAAGCGAAGGGCCGCGTGCCGGTGCTGGCCGGCGCTGGCGGCTACGACACACGCGAGGTGATCCACCTTGCCGCAGCCATGAAGAGGGCTGGCGCCTCCGGTCTGCTCTCTGTCACGCCGTACTACAACAAACCGACGCAGGAAGGGCTCTTCCTGCACTACCGGGCGATTGCCGAGAGCACGGACCTGCCCATCGTTGTCTATAACGTGCCGGGACGCGCTGGCGTCAACGTCGAACCCTCGACACTTGCCCGGCTATCGGCCTTCCCCAACATCGTCGGCGTGAAGGAAGCGTCGGGCAACATCACCCAGATGTGCGAAGTCTGCAGAGTGGTGCCGTCAGACTTCATCGTCCTCTCTGGTGACGATGCGATAACGCTGCCGCTGATGGCAGTTGGCGGCAAGGGCGTCATTTCGGTTGCGTCGAACGAGATTCCTGCCGACATGGTGGAGATGGTGCAGGCGGGCCTGCGGGGCGATTTCGCAGCAGCGCGTGCGGTTCACCACCGCATCCTGCCGCTGATGCAGATCAACTTCATCGAATCGAACCCGGTACCCGTGAAGGCTGCGATGGCGGCCATGGGGCTGCTCGAAGAAAACTTCCGGCTGCCCATGTGCTCGCCGACTCCGGCGTCTCGGGAGAAGATCGTTCACGTGCTGAAAGAACTGCAATTGCTGAAGCCCGTGTACGCAGGTTGAGGACGTTCTCCTTGACCGATTCACCGCGCGCAGGGATCGACGTGTGGCGTCAGTGACGTCGCCCGCTGTCGATCTCACAGACCTGACACGTGCGCTCGTCGACATCGATTCGACAACGGGCCGCGAAGGCGCCGCTGCGCAGTTCGTCTCGGGCTATCTGAAGGGCCTCGGCTTCGACGTGGTCGAGCAGCCGGTGGACGAAGATCGATTCAATGTGTTCGCCACCTGTGGCACGCCGCGGGTCCTCTATTCGACGCACTTCGACTGCGTTCCGCCATTCTTTCCAAGTCGAGTCGAGAACGGACGCATCTACGGTCGAGGATCGTG
>JBEBGB010000289.1:0-6361 GCA_040081675.1 Vicinamibacterales bacterium | reverse complement strand
GGCTTGCCGCTGCGCACGAGAAGCAGCTGGTGCACCGCGATCTGAAGCCGGACAACGTCTTCATCACCGCCGACGACCGGGTGAAGATTCTGGACTTCGGTCTCGCGAAGCTCACCGAGAAGGCTGGCGCAGCGGACGGGGTAGGCGGGACCACGATGCCGACGACGGCGCCAGAGACGACGCCAGGGACCGTGCTCGGCACCATCGGCTACATGGCGCCGGAGCAAGTGCGCGGGTTGTCAGTCGATCATCGCGCCGACATCTTCGCGCTTGGCGCGGTGCTGTACGAGATGCTGGCGGGCCGTCGCGCGTTCACCGGCGATACATCTGCCGACGTGATGACGGCGATCCTCAAAGAAGACCCGCCGGAACTTCCCGCGGACGTGCGGCAGGCCACGCCGTCGCTGGCGCGCATCGTCGATCGGTGTCTCGCGAAGAACCCAAACGCCCGGTTCATGTCCGCAGGCGATCTGGCCTTCGCGCTCGAGTCGCTGTCATCGTCCACGATGAGCGTCACGTCTGTAGCGGCAGCGGCCGCCGGACCTGTTGTCTCCCAGTCGCCGCGCTCGCGGCTCGTCGCAGTGGCGTTCGCCCTCGGGGCTGTGCTCACCGGCGTGGTCTTGATCCCATTGCTCCGGCCGCGCGCAGCGGTGACGGACGCGAAGCCGGTGGTTCGTCTTCAGTTCACGCTGCCAGACGATGTCACGCCGGTGCGGGGACAGGTGCCGGCGGTGTCGCCCGACGGCACGCGCATCGCGGTGATTGGCATCGATCAGGCGTCCGGCAAGCGGCTCGTCTACATCCGCCCGCTCAACAGCCTGTCGGCGCAGAGCGTGCGGGGCTCGGAGAGAGCGGTCCATCCGTTCTGGTCGAGCGACGGAACCAAGATCGCGTTCTTTGCCGACGGCAGGCTCAAGACGGTGGACCTTGCGACCGGCACGCTCCAGGATGTGTCAGTGGCCAGCGCCGTGGGCGGAGCCGGCATCTGGGCGGATGACACGATCGTCTTTCCGACATCCGTTGGCCCACTGCGCCGAGTCTCCGCATCGGGGGGAACGTCGGTTCCCGCCGCGCCGTTCGACGCCGCGAAGGAGATCTCCCAGTCGGTTGCGGGGTTCCTGGCAGACCGCCGCCGGTTCATCTTCGGCGCCAATAGCTTCGGCGCGTCACCCCTGCGGATTGGCTCGGCCGATGGTGCGACGAGCCAGGCGCTCACGGCGGCGGCGTCGAGAGGCGTCATTCATGCCCCCTGGCTCAGGCCTGGAGGCACGAGTCATGGTCATCTGCTCTTCCTGCGCGAGGCAGCACTGTTCGCGGTGGGCCTGGACGGGGAGACGGCGCACATTGTCGGGGAGCCGCAGCCTCTGGCTCAGTCGGTGTCTGCTGTTGCAGGTGGCGGCACTGCAACGTTCTCCGTTCAGGACGATGTGCTGAGTTACGTCAGCAGCGCCAACGGCGCCAGCCGCCTGGTGTGGGTGAGTCGCCAGGGACAGATCCTCGGTCCAGCGGCACCGGTGAGCGGCTTTCTGCGTGACGTTCGGATCTCTCCCGACGGATCGCTTGCCACTGTGTCCCGGCTCAACGAGGCCAGTCGGGTCTACGACCTGATGCGGGTCGACTTTGGTCGCCAGACGACGTCGCAGTTGACGTACGGCAGCACGGCCATAAATGCCTCGTGGGCACGCGATCAATCGACGATTGTCTTCGCCAGCGTGTCGGCGAAGGGTTCGATGCTGGTCCGGATGGCGCCGGCCGAAGGCGCGGCGCAGAGCGTCGTCGTTCCAGCAGGAGCGGACGTCGTGCTTCAGCCCGACCTCGCTCCCGATGGCAAGGGCATCCTGTATCTTCGCACCAGACCCGACGGCAATGTCGATATCGCGCTGCACAGCCCTGGAGGCTCGGTCGAGGAGCGCTCCGTGCTGTCGTCGCCCGCGAATGAATCGGGACCGCGCTTCTCGCCCGATGGCGCCTGGTTCCAATATCAGTCCAACGAAACCGGGTCGCCGGAGATCTACGTCCGCTCGTTTCCCGCTGGCGACAACAAGCAGCAGGTGTCGCGGAGGGGGCTACCGCGGTATCTGGCGGCGGGACGGCAAGGAGCTGTACTATCTGTCGCCTGATGGTGACCTGATGGCGGTGTCCGTCTCGATGACGCCAACGCTCAGCGTCGGGACGCCCCAGAAGCTGTTCCGGACGCCTATCGACCCTGCCGGCGCGATGACCTACTCGCAGTTCGATGTGTCGCCAGATGGCCAGCGCTTCCTCATGGTGGTGCCGTCCACCGACGCGCCGCAGCCGGTGAACGTCATCCTGAACTGGCAGTCGCTGCTCAAGAAGTAGAGGGCAGGATCCTGTTGATTTCGGACGCCAAGTCGCGGCCGCGATGGTATCCACGTGCAGCAATCAACGCGAGCGATCGCCGGGCGCGTTCGATCTCTGACGGCGAAGCCACGCGGAGCAGTGCGCGCAGATCCACGATGTCCTGTGGACGTTCCTCGTCGTCTCGCGACAGTACCTTCAGCGCAATTAGATGCCCGACGCGCGCAACGCGGATCGTGAACTGTGGCAAGAGGTCGATCGCGCCGGCATCGGCGACTACCTCCGACTCGATCCCGGACGACGCGAACAACAGGTCGACGACCGGCGCGGCCGAATCGCTGGAGATCGTGAGGCGCACCGTCGCGAGTCGCCCGACGGCCTCCTGCTCGACGATCGCCTCGATGCCGTGGCCGCGGCTTCGAAGGCGATAGATCAGGGCCTCTGCTTCGGCATCCGTCCCGAGCGCCACAGCCAAATCCGCATCGCGAGTGAAGCGCGGCTCCGTCCGCACAGAGACCGCCAGACCGCCAATGAGCGCGAACGGGATGTGCGCGTCGTCGAGCTCGCCGGTGACCCTACGAAGTGCCGCTTCGAGCGATGTCACGCGGTCCGACTTTCATCTCGACTCGCCGCCCTGGGCAGTCGCCAAACATTGCGCCCGGGCGTTCGTGCATCCACCGATGCAATTGGCGCTCGATTTCCGCAGCGTCGGCCTGTGGAGAAGTTCGCCGCAGGTTTTGACGCGCGATCGCAACGCCGAGCTCGAACAAGTCGAGGGTTGTGCGGAACGCGCTGCCGGTTGACGACACGCTCCAATTGTATGCTCGGCCCCCATGTCGATCCATGCCAGTCTCCGCCGTGGCTTCGGCGGCCCGCCGCGCTCGCAGGCGGGAGGCCCTCTAGAACTTGGCGATCGAGCGAATGGCTTCGAGGATATCGGCGGGCTGCGGGAGGATCGCCTCTTCCAAATCAGGTGAATACGCCACGGGCGTATCGAGCGCGGCGACGCGACGCACGGGCGCGTCGAGATCGAGGAAGAGTTCGTCGGCGATGCGCGCGGCGATCTCGGCGCCGAACCCGCAGGTCAGCGAGTCTTCGTGCGCGATGATCACACGATTGGTCTGTTTCACCAACGTGGCGATGGCGTTCCAGTCGTACGGCATCAGTGTTCGCAGGTCGAGCACAGCGGTCTCGATGCCGTCGCGTTCGGCGGCCTGTTGCGCCGCCAGTAGCGACCTCTGCACGAGCGCACCCCAGGTCACGATGACCACGTCAGACCCTTCGCGGCGCAGACTGCCGTGCCCGAACGGGATCATGAAATCCGATCCCGGATACTCGCCCTTGTTGTAGGTCTGGCGATACAGGTGCTTGTGTTCCAGGAACAGCACCGGGTCGTCGCAGCGTATTGACGTGCGCAACAGCCCGGCGGCGTCCACGGCGTTACACGGATAGACGATGCGGATGCCGGGGCAGTGCGCGAAGATGCTCTCGCCCGACTGGCTGTGATACGGACCGCCCCCGCGCAGGTATCCGCCGATCGGCACGCGGATCACCATCGGGCACGACCAGTGATTGCCCGAGCGATAGCGCAGCATGGCCATCTCGTTTCGTAGCTGCATCATCGCAGGCCAGATGTAGTCGAAAAACTGAATCTCGACCACCGGCTTGAGCCCGCGCGTGGCCATGCCCACGGCACGTCCGATGATGCTGGCCTCGGCAATGGGCGCGTTGAACACGCGGTCGTCACCAAACTGGCGCTGCAAGCCGTGCGTCACCTTGAAGACGCCGCCCTTGCCCTTCACTTCCTTCAGCGCGTCCCGTCGGCTCGCGTCGGCCACATCCTCGCCGAACACGATGATGCGCGGGTTATGCGCCATCTCGTCCTTCAGCGTGTGGTTGATCGCGTCCACCATCGTCTCGGGCTTGCCGTGTGAACGCGCTGGCGTGTCGAAATCGGCAGACGTCGGATCGACCGTCGGGGAATATACGAAACGGGAGGCCGTGCTCTTCGAGGGCTTCGGCGCGTGAACAGCCTGCTGCGCGGCCAGGTCGATCTCTCGCTGGATGTCTGCGTCCATCTCGGCCAGTTCGTCGGCCGTCGCAAAGCCGTGGTCTTTCAGGAAGGTGGCCATCCGCAGAATCGGATCGCGTTTGGCCTCGGCTTCCCGCTCCGCCGCTGGCTTGTACAGCTTCTCGTCGTCGGTATGCGAGTGCGAGTACGGACGCGTGACGCGCGCATGAACCAGGGCGGGACCCTTCCGGGCACGGACGTAGTCCGCCGCAGCCTGCATGGCTCGCAAGCTGGCGAAGAAGTCGGTGCCATCCACCGATTCAACATGCAAGCCCGGAAATGCAGCGACAATCTTCGAGATATCGCCGCCCGCTGTTTCCACTTCGACGGGCACCGAAATCGCGTAGCCGTTGTCCTCGACGAGAAACAGCACCGGCAGATGGCGCCCACACGAGACGTTCACGGCCTCCCAGAATTCGCCTTCGCTCGTCGAACCTTCCCCCAGCGAAGTGAAAACGATCTCGTCGCCGTGAAACAGCCCCTCGCGGTTCGGAATCGAAGTCAGGCGGCCGTAGAGCATGCCCGCTTCCGCCTGGCCGACGGCGTGCAGCACCTGCGTGGCCGTAGCACTCGAACCCGCCACAATGTTCAGGGCCGTGCTGCCCCAGTGCGACGGCATCTGGCGCCCGCCGTTGCTCGGATCCGACTCCGCCCCGAAGGCTGCCAGGAACATGTCAAGCGGTGTCACGCCGAGCTGCAGACACAGCGCGCGGTCGCGGTAATAGGCGTGGAACCAGTCATAGCCCGGACGAAGCGTCATGCCCGCCGCGACAAGGATCGCCTCGTGGCCGGCCCCGCTGATCTGAAAGAACGTCTGGCTCTGGTTCTTGAGTTGAATCTCTTTATCGTCCATGCGTCGCGAGCGGACGATGGAGCGATAGACGTCGAGAAGCGCGTCGCGGGAGAGACCGTCGAACGCCGGCTGGGAGGCTGAATCTGCCTGCCGTTCACTGCTCGCGACGGCGCCCTTCATAAGCCGGGAATTATAGCATCCGGTGTGATTGATATATCCTCACGACACATGGGCCAGAGCGGCGTCAGATTGCACCGGTGGGACGAGATTGCGCTCGACAAAGTGACCGAAATGCTGTCTCGCAAGGTCGTGGCCGGCGAGCGCGAGATGCTGGTCCAGGTGTATGTGAAGCGAGGGTGCCTGGTGCCCCGACACGCGCACCAGAGCGAGCAAATGACGTACGTCTTGCAGGGAGCCCTGAAGTTTCACGTGGGCGACGAGGAAATCACCGTTCGCGAGGGAGAAGTCATCCACATCCCGTCGGGCGTTGAACACCAGGCCGAGGCTCTCGACGACACCTTCGAACTCGACGTCTTCAGTCCGATCCGGGCAGAGTGGCTGCCCACCAGCGACGAGGAGTCGCGATGAGCGGACGCCAGGGGCGGGCGTCGTGAACAAGCAGGGAACCGGGCTCGTCATCATCCGCGTCTGTCTCGGTGTGTTCTTTCTGTTCGAGGGCCTGAGCAAGCTCGGTTGGTTTGCAGACGCCGGAGTCCTCAGTGGTCGCCTCGCTGGCTGGTTGGCCGACGCACAGGTTGGTTCTGCCAGCCGCTGGTACTTGGAACACGTCGCCATGCGCGGCACCGCCATCTTCGCGCGCGTCGTCCCGCTCGCTGAACTTGCCACCGGTGTCGCCCTGATCGCCGGCGCCTGGACGCGCACCGCCGCTCTGCTCGCCTTTCTCATGGTCTTGAACTTCCACGTGGCGAGTGGCGCGTTGTTCAAGTACGCGTTTCTGACGAACGGGTACGGGCTGCCGGTGCTGGCGGCCACGCTTGGATTGGCAGTAGGTGGGGTGCGGCTCCCGCTCAGCCTTCGGCGGTGAGCACGCGGTGCTCGCGCCAGGAGTTCAAGGCCGACGCCAGGCGACGCCGCGGGAGCGCTGTTGGATGTGAGGGCTCGGTTCAGTGGACGCGGCGGTCCCAATCGTTCGAACGGCCGCCGGCGTACACGTCGAA
>JBEBGB010001086.1:0-1571 GCA_040081675.1 Vicinamibacterales bacterium | reverse complement strand
TTTGCGCTCGACGACATCAACGAGGCGTTCGACCTCTTCAGTCACCAGCGCGACGGGGTGCTGAAGGTTGCGCTCTACCCGAACGGAGTCACGGCGGAAGCGCCGAACGCGACCGTGGCCGCGCTCGACGAACAAATGCCGACCGGCGGGCAAATGTCTTAGAAAGAGCAACTGGTCGGCGTTTTTCAGCAGGGGAGGGGGGATTTTCCCCGCCTCCCCGTCTGCCGGATCGACGGGTTGCCGAAATTGCGCCGCATTCGCACGAATTCACCCTTGTAATCGCGGCACGCCCATTGCCTCGCTTGCCGGTATTCCGGTGACGGAAAACCGTGGGAGGCAGCAAGTGGTGACAAGGGAACGCATCGAGGTCGTGCTCCTGAAGGTTCGTCCATTCCTGCAGGCCGATGGGGGCGATATCGAGCTCCTCGAGGTCGAAGGGAACTCCGCCCGTGTCCGCCTGACGGGCATGTGCGCCGGCTGTCCGAGTGCGCACATGACGCTCTACCTTGGTGTCGAGGCTGCCCTCCGCACCGAGATGCCCGACTTCGGCGATCTTCTTGTGAATTGAGGCGACCGATGAACCGCAATCCAGGGATTTCCATGGACACGACCGTCGTTGGCAAGAGCGCCCGCATGCGCGCGGTGTTCGACTTCCTGCGCGTGATCGCAGGCAGCGACAGCACCGTGTTGATCACGGGCGAGAGCGGCACTGGCAAGGAAGTGGTCGCGACGCTCATTCATCAATCGAGCCGGCGTCGGACGCATCCGTTCGTAGCGGTCAGCTGCGCGCTCTTTTCCGAGACGCTGATCGAGTCCGAGCTGTTCGGTCACGAGCGCGGTGCATTTACGGGCGCGGTTAAAGATCGGCCCGGCCGCTTCGAGATGGCCGAGGGTGGAACGATCTTCCTCGACGACATCGACGATGTACCGCTCGGCATGCAGGTGAAGTTGCTGCGTGTGCTGCAGAGCCGGACCATAGAGCGTCTGGGCGGCACGCGAACGGTGCCGGTGAACGTCCGCGTCCTCGCTGGAACGAAACGCGACCTCAAGAAGATGGTCGCCGAAGGAGCGTTTCGCGAGGACCTGTACTACCGGCTGAATGTGCTGCCCCTCACGCTTCCGCCGCTGCGTGAACGTCGCGAAGACATCCCCGCGCTGATGGAGTCGTTTCTCTCGAGGTTCTTCAGGGAACGCGGCGAGCAGCCGCCCGCCATATCGGCGGCGGTGGCGCAAGCCTTCGCGCTTCACAGCTGGCCTGGTAACGTCCGCGAGCTCGAAAACGCTTGCGAACGCATCGCTCAGATGAACACGTGTGGCACTGTCCGCACGGGTTGCGTGGCCGCGGGCGTGCTCTTCAGTTCCCCGTCTCAGCCGCCTGACGTCATTGCGCCCGACATCATTGCGCCCGGCCTACCCTCGTCATCATCCTCGTCGATTTCGCTCGACGATCGGCTCCGTGAGGTCGAGGCGGGGCTGATTCGGTGGGCCTTGAACGCGAGCCATGGCAACAAGTCGAAGGCCGCGGAGCTCTTGAAAGTGAAGCGGTCGACACTCGGCGATCGGATTCGACA
>JBEBGB010000288.1:0-6387 GCA_040081675.1 Vicinamibacterales bacterium | reverse complement strand
CAACCTGACAGGCAACGAAGACGATCCGGAGGGCTTTGGAATCTGGGCGTCTGGCAACGGCAATGTCCTGAGCGCAGGGCAGTTCGCGATGCAAGACAGCACCTTCAAGTACTACGTTGCGCGTGACGCCAATGCCGACTCGCTTGTCTCACACTGGGATCAGAATCAAAACGCACTCCATGCCATGGCAGCGCTGAATGACGCGACGCACACCGATATTCGTCCGTTCATCAACAATGGCGGCAAGTTGATTGTCTGGCACGGCGGCTCTGATGCAGCGCTCAGCGTCAACTCGACTATTGAGTACATGGCGAACATGCAGGAGTCCGTCGGTGAGCCGAACGCCGATGCGGCAACTCGATTCTACGTGGCACCAGGTGTCAATCACTGCGGAGGTGGGGTAGGAGCGGACACGACCGACCTGTTGACGGTACTGGATCAATGGGTAACAAAGGGCATCGCTCCTGCCACCTTGACTGCACAGAAGCTGGATGCAAATGGGGCTGTGACCCTCACATTGCCGTTGTGTCAGTATCCGCAGTACCCCAGGTACACGGGACCGGCCAATAATGCTGCGGCGGCCAGGTTGGCGAAGAACTATGCCTGCACGTCACCCTGATCGAGACAAAGCGTTCGAGTGGCTGTGGCTGGTTCAGCGAACCGCCGCGACAGCCGCGTCGTTCCCGGTGACGAGGGCGCCATCGACGTGTCGCTCGGCGCACAGGCGCGGGGAACCTACGTCGTCCGCTGGCGCGCGATCTCGGCAGACAGCCCTCCAATCAACGGCGAGTTCCAGTTCAGCGTCTGTCAACCGTCGGTAGTCGCCTCCGCAGATGTTCAGCGGTGTCCTGTCGAGCAGGTGACCCGGTCTCGGAACGCGCCACCTCCATCGGCTCACATCGTGTGCAAAGCCATCTCTCCGAAGTCGGCCGGCAGATCAGACACCGTAGCCTCGAGGATGTGGACGATGTTCCTGCGGTCTTCGGTCGAGAGCCGTGCGTACGCGGGGCTGGTATCGGCGCCCGACAGGATCGTGGAGAGCCGTGCGTACACGTCGGCTCGGGCGTCGACATACCAGCCGCCCCACCGCAACGTGAAGGGTGTGCGGTCGTCGATCTCCTCGAAGTACCGGTTCGGGTCGCCCGAACGCCTCACGCCGGCACTTCGCATGAGCAGTCCCTGAAGACCACCCGCGTCAGGCAAGGCATGACACTGGAAGCACTCGTCTCCGCGCCGCATCGGTTGGGTCGGCTCCGGCGCGGACAGGTCGAGGGTGTAGAACGACACGCCCGGTGCGCCGGATCCAACCATCGCGAGTTCGAGCCGCGGGCTACCCGGGACGTATCCGACTGCGGCTCGATCGTTGAAGTAGATCGCGCGTGACGAGTTCTCGCTGATCCGATCGCGTTGCAGGCTGGTCTTCGAGTAGACCAGGACCTGCGAGGCCTCGAGGATATCGAGGCCTCGCAACACGGAGCGGAGTTGTGTTCGCGCTGTTCCACCGTCGCCCTCGATGGGCCTCACTTCGACCGTGCGGCCGCTGACTGCCCACGCGACAGCCAGCCGCGGCGAGAACTGAGAGCAGGCCGATCAGCCTCGAGCGGCGCGCCACCGTTCCTGCACCACATCCCAGTCGATGACGTTGAAGATCGCGTCGACGTAGTCGCGACGGCGGTTCTGGTATTTCAAGTAGTAGGCGTGTTCCCAGACGTCGATGCCGAGCAACGGTCGGTTGCCGCGCGTCAGCGGATTGTCCTGGTTGGGCGTCGTCTCGATCACGAGCTGTCCCGTGCGGTCCACGCTGAGCCATCCCCAGCCGATGCCGAACACGCCGGTTGCCGCCACGGCCAGCGACTCCTTGAACTTTGCGAAGTCACCGAACTTGGTTTCGATGGCCTTGCCGAATTCCGCGGATGGCGGCGCACTGCCGCCCTTCTTCAGGCTGGTCCAGAACCACGAGTGGTTCAGATGTCCGCCGCCCTGATTCCGTACCGCCGTGCGGACGGCTTCGGGCAGCGTGTCGAGGTTCTTCACGAGGTCGTCGACAGGACGCGTCTTCAGGTCGTTGTAACTGGCGAGGGCGGTGTTCAGGTTCGTCACGTACGTGGCGTGATGCCGGTCGTAATGAATCGTCATCGTCTGCGCGTCGATGTGCGGCTCGAGTGCGTCGGCCGCGTAGGGCAGCGCCGGTAACGTGAACGGTCCGATCGGTGGAGCGGGTGCCTGTGCAGCGAGTGGTTGCGATTCGAGGGTCGAGTACAACGGCAGCGCGAACGCGGCGGCGCTCCGCAACAGCACTTGGCGTCGGGTCAGGCTCATGAAGGCTCCTCTCTTTCCAACGATTCTGCGCATGTGAAGGCTGGGAAGCTGTCGCGATGCAGCCGGTGTCCAACGTGCAGCGACCGGACGCTCACGAGCAGCGAACGGTCTGCGCCGCGGCGTGACACGCCTGGCACGTCGCCTGTGCGACTCCTGCACGCGTTGCTTCCGTCGATAGGCTCTGGAACTCGCGCAGTACCAAGGACTCTGTTCGCACGCACTGTGTCTTCTGCGCGAGTGTCGAGTGTGGCGCGTCGCGCTCCGCCCTTTACCTCTTCAGTCCCGTTCACACGCGCCCCGCGCACCACTCGCGGCAGTTCCGACGGCTTCGCTGCAAGGAACTGCGTTGAGGCTGCATCGCTCCGTCGAAGCAGCATTCACACCAGTAGCATCACCACCGTTTATCGAACGGACACGCATTGCGTGAACGCGCCGCTGCCGCGAGAGCATCGTCTGGGCAACGTTGTGGCGCGTGTTGGCCTTCGCTCCACGCATGGGGCTGGCCCAGATCGTGGAGGATTCAGATGATTCGGTTGAGATCGTGGCTCGTGTCGTGCGCGTTGATGGCCCTCTGCATCGTGCTGGTGCCGGACCGGGGGATCGCCCAGAGCCTTGCTGCGATAACCGGCACTGTCGTCGATCAGTCTGGCGGCGCACTCGTGGGTGCAGCCGTGACGGTCGTGTCGAGTAGCGGGGCCACGCGCGGCAGGGCGACGACGGACGGCAGCGGCATGTTCGAGGTGCGCAATGTCGCGGCAGGCAAGTACCGCGTGCAGGTGGAGCGGCAACTGTTCAATCAAGCGACGGTCGACGTCGAGGTCGTCGACGGCGCGGTCCCGACGCCCCTGCGCGTCGTGCTCTCGGTCAGCGGCATCAGTGAAGTGGTCGACATCGAGGCGGCGGGCGCGGTAAGCCGTGCCACGACCGCCACGAAGACCCAGGCGCCGCTGTTCGATACGCCAGTGGCCGTGACCCTCGTGCCGCGGGCGTTGCTCGACGAACAGAAGGCAGCGAGCCTGAAGGATGCGCTGCTGAACGTGAGCAGCGTGCAGGCGACGGTGCCCGGCAGCGCCGGCAACCAGTTCATCATTCGCGGCTTCAGCTCGGGCGGCGTTGTCATGCGGGACTCGCTCAACGCGGTGACCGCAGCAGGCTTCCGGACGGACTTCGATGACTACAACGTCGATCGTGTCGAGGTGTTGAAAGGCCCGGCCTCCGTGCTCTTCGGCCGCACGCAGCCCGGCGGCATCATCAACGTCGTCACTGCGTCGGCCCAGGCAAAGCCCACGATGTCGGTGGAGCAGCGGCTCGGGTCTTTCGACCAGCGACGTACGGTCGTTCATGCCACGGGGCCGATCGACAGCAACAAGACGCTGCTCGTGCGCGTCGACGCCGTCTACGAAGACAGCAATTCGTTTCGCGACTACGCTGTGCAGGGCCGGAAGGGGATCAATCCCCGGGTATCCTGGCGGCCGAGTGCGGGCACCGAGTTGACGGTCAGCTACGAGCGCATCCGCATGGACTACAAATTCGATGGCGGCCTGATCGGCATCGGGGGCGCACCGGCCGACCTGCCGGTCAACCGCGCGCTCTTCCTCGACCCGGCCAAGCCGACCGACTACTTCAACCAGGCCTACACCTCGACCGATTTCAGTCACCGGTTCGGGAAGCACTGGACCGTTCGGCACCGCTATCTGCATTCGTATCGCGACTCCACGGACGTCGAACTGAACGCACTGAGCGCCGCCACGCCGCTCAAAGCGGACGGGCGCACGATGCCGCGAAGCATCTTCTCTCAGGTGTCGGACACGGCGCTGCACTCGATGAATCTCGAACTGCTGGGTGATGTGTCCACGGGGTTCATTCGACACCAGACGCTCGTCGGGTTCGACTTCCTCCGCGACTTCACCAACTACAGCGCGGCGGGTCTTTTCAATACGACCGCCACGACGAACCCTGTGCTCGACATCGACGTCTTTGCCCCGAGCTACGCACTGACGAGCGACCTGTTTTCACAGACGCTCGACTTCGCCCTCAACGGCGTCCACAACTACTCGGTGTTCTGGAACAAGAACAGGGGCCTGTACGTTCAGGATCAGATGACCCTGCCGGGCCGGGTGCACGTGCTGGTCGGCGGCCGCTACGACTGGGCGAACACGGCGCGTGGCAACGGTGCGTCGATTGCCGCCGCGAGCGACGCCTGGCAGAGCGTGATCCGGCACGACGAGAAGTTCAGCCCCCGTGCCGGCGTTGTCTACCAGCCCACGAAGTGGCTCGGCGCTTACACCAGCTACAGCCGCTCGTTCGGAACCAACAACGGCGTCTCCGCGACTGGAGAGGTGTTTCCGCCGCAGATTGGCACCCAAGTCGAGGGCGGCCTGAAGACCGAGTGGTTCCGGGGCAACCTGTCCTCCACGCTGGCCATCTTCCAACTGAAGCAGACGAACCTGCTCATCGCGAACCTGGCCACCGCTGACCCGACCGATGTGATCCTTGCAGGCGACCGGAGAAGCAAGGGCGTCGAGTTCGACCTGCTCGGGCGGCTGACGGACAGCCTCAGCGCGAACATCAGTTATGCCTACACACCCAAGGCCTGGGTGCAGGGCGACAACCCACCCTCTCTCGGAGGCGTGGCCGGCAACTCACTGGCCAACGTGGCGAAACAGCGAGGTTCGATTTGGGTGTCGTATGCAGCGAAAGTGGGAATGCCGCAGCCCCTCCGATTCGGCGTGGGCGCCATCTTCGCCGGGAAGCGGTTCGCTGACATTCAGAACACGATCACGTTGCCGGGCTACGGGCGTCTCGACGCCTCCGCCGGCTATACGTTCACGCCCGGAGGGTCGAAGGTGTCGGTGTCGGTCAACCTGCGCAACCTCTTCAACGCCACGTACTGGGAGTACGCGGGCGGTCGAACGAGCATCTATCCCGGAACGCCTCGCGCCGTCCTGGTGACCGCCTCCATCGGACGCTAGCTGTGTCGGTCCTTGTGCGCGGGTGCTCGATGAGCCCGCGCATGAGGGAGGCAGATCTCATGCAACACGCTGTCGCCACGGTGGACGCGCCGGTGCGTGCGGCCAGGCCCGTGATGGAGCCGCGATGATTCGGTGTGGGCTCGTGTGGTTGCACCGCTGGACGGGGCTGGTGATGGCGGTGTTCCTCGTCATCGCCGGCCTCACCGGCGCAGCGCTGGCGTACAACAGCGAACTCGAACGCGTGTTCGCGCCGCGGCTGTTCGCCCTCGTACAGCCAGGCGTACCGGCGCTCGGTCTTGCGACGCTGGCTGAGCGCGCGGAGCCGCTGCTCGCGCCGCGCGCCAGGGTGACAGGCGTCGTCCGCACAGAGATGGATCAAGTGCAGGTCTACTTCGCCGCCAATTTCGACCCGGTGACCGGTGCGCTCTACGGGCTGGACTACACGCAGTTCTACATCGATCCCTGGACCGGCGCCGAACTCGGGCACCGCAAGCGGGGCGATCTCTCGGAAGGACTCGTGAACGTGATGCCCTTCCTCTATCTCACACATTTCATGATCGTGCCGCAGTCGCAGACGGGCTTCTTTATCTTTGGCCTGATCGCGCTTGGATGGACGCTGGACTGCTTCGTGGCATTCAGCCTCACGCTGCCGGTTTCGCTCTCGAACGTCTGGCGACGCTGGTGGACGGCATGGAAGGTACGCCCTGGCGGGGCTGCCTATCGACTGAACGTGGACCTGCATCGGGCAAGCGGGCTGTGGCTATGGCCGCTGCTGTTCGTGTTCGCATGGTCGAGCGTAATGATGAACCTGCGACCCGTGTTCAATCCGGTGTCGCATGCGCTGTTCGACTACGGACAGCGAGAGGGGATGGCGATGCGGGGTGCGATGCGCGCCAACGACCATCCCGCCCTCGATTGGCATGCAGCGCTTTCGGCGGGCGAGCGGCTCGTCGCGGAGCAGGCGACGACGCAAGGGTTCACCGTGCGCGAACCGCTCGGACTCCAATACAACGCCCGGTCCGGTTCCTATTCCTACGAAGTACGCGGCAGTCGCGATCTGTTCGAGCGCGCGCCGAAGGGCGGAAGCACCGTCGTC
>JBEBGB010000287.1:0-6392 GCA_040081675.1 Vicinamibacterales bacterium | reverse complement strand
AGCCGTCGTGTCTCTCCTGCACAACTGAATCGTCGAGGTCTTATGCGAGCTTCGCTTTGGGGAGCCGCCTTGCTGGCAGTCTGTCTGCCCGCTCTCGCGCGCGCCCAATCGTTGCCACTCACGGAGTCGGAGGCGCTGGCGCGCCTTTCTGATGACAGTCCGCGCGTGCGCGCACAACGTGCCGCGGTGAATGTCGCCCGCGCCGATGTACTCACGGCGAGCCGATGGCCAAATCCCCGGTTCACCTTCGATCGCGAGTCCGTCGCCGGCGTCACAGAACACATCGTCACGGTGGGACAGCCGTTGCCAATCACCGGACGCCGCAGCTTCGAGGTTCAGGCCGCATCGGCGCTCGTTGATGCCGCCGTGCGTCGGGCCGACGATGGGGTCCGCAGAATCCGAGCCGATCTTCGGCTCGCGTTTGCTCAGCTGCTGGCCGCTCAGGCACGAGAGCGTGAGGTGCAACTCGCTCATGCGCGCCTTCAGGAAGTCGTGCGAATCCTCGAGCGACGCGAAGCCGCCGGTGACGCCGCAGGCTTCGATCGGCTCCGCGCTGAGCGCGAAGTATTCGAGCTGGAGGTGGATGAGGCCATCGCCGGCACGGACCGTGCGCGGGCACAAGCGGCATTGTCCGGGTTCTTCGCCTCGACCGACCCGACGGCGCTGGTGGCCGCTGGTGCGCCTTCTCTACGCGTCGACCTCCCAGGCGTTGACGTGTTGGTCGCCCGCGCCGCCACGGCGCGTGGCGAGTTGAGTGCCATCAATCATGAACGCGACGCGGCACGACTGTCGGGGCAGGCCGCTGAACGTCGCCGCTTCCCAGAGCCTGAAGTGATTGCGGGCACGAAATCGTCGTCTGTCGGCGGGGGCGATCTCGGAGGTGTTATCGGTGTGCAGGCGACGCTACCGCTGTTCGATCGTGGCCGCCCGGACCGAGCGGTGGCCGACGCACGTCATCAACAGGCCGCGGCCCGCGCTGAGGCATTCACCGTGTCGCTCACCGCAGACGTCACAGCGCTGCGCGAGACCGTCATTCGACGCCGCGCGAGCGCCGATCGCTACCGTGACACGGCCATGCGCGGCATCGAGCAGATCGAGCGGATTGCGCGCGTCAGCTATGAAGCCGGCGAGCGCGGGATCCTCGAACTGCTGGACGCTTACCGTACCGGCATCTCGGCAGGAGCCCGTCAGGCCTCGCTCGATCTCGCGGTTCGCCAGGCGGAAATCGAACTGGAGTTTGTCAGTGGTTGGGAGATGCCGTAATGAATCGACAGCGAATCGCAGCTGTGTGGATCGTGCTGATGTTCGTGGCCGGATGCCGACCGGCACCGCCGGTGCCCGACGGCCACGAAGAGATTTCCTTGAACGTCACGAGTTGGACCGAGCGGAGCGAGCTGTACATGGAATACCCCGCACTAGTCACGGGCGAGCGGGCGCTATTCGCCGTACACCTGACTGGGCTGGCAGACTTCAAGCCGCTGACCGCTGGTCGTCCGAGTCTCGAGTTCACACCTGAAGGCGGGGGAGCGCCGGTCGTGCTTCAGGGCGCGGAGCCCTCTCGGCCTGGCGCCTTTCGCATTGAAGGGGACCCGCCCGCTGCTGGACGCTATCGATGGGCGCTGCTGGTGACTGCGCCGGCACTGAGTGATCGCCACGACCTTGGGACGACCACCGTGTTTCCCAACACCGCCGCCGCGACAGCCGCTGCGCCGACACTGCAGGCGCCAGACGACCCAGCCGCTATCGCGTACTTGAAAGAGCAGCAGTGGACCAACGAATTCGCGACGGCCGGCGCTGAAGAACGCGAACTGCGGACGGCCATTCGTGTCCCGGCGACGATTGAGCCGCTGACTGGTGGCGAAGCCCTGGTATCGGCACCCGCCGCTGGCCGGTTTACCGCTGAGTCGTTGCTGTCCGTTGGTGCCTCCGTCCGAACCGGTGCGTCGCTTGGTCGCCTCGAGCCGAGGCTATCGGCCGGGGAGGACCGCGCGGTCCTCCAGACGGCGGTCGCGGAGGCAGAAGCCGGCCTCGACGCTGCGAGAGCCGAAGAGAGCCGCGCTCAGCAGCTGCTGGCCGAACGCGCCGTTCCAGCGCGTCGTCTGGAAGAGGCGAGGCGCAGTCGAACGGTTTCCGAGGCGCGACTCCAGGCCGCACAATCGCGACTCGATCAACGCGACGAGACCTTGCGTTCGGGTGGTGGTGCCGCGAGCGGAAACGCGTTCACCTTGCGCGCCCCAATTTCTGGTCGGCTCTCAGAAGTCCTTGCCACACTCGGCGCCTCATATGACGAGGGCGCGCCGCTGTTTCGCATCGTACGAACCGACACGGTGGAACTCCGCGCCATGGTACCGGTCGCCGATGTTGCAGCATCGCGCGCCGTGTCAGAACTGGCTCTTGAAGTCGCGGGACAGTCTGAGCCAGTGGAGCTGAAGCCTCACCACATGCACGACGCAGGTGTGCTCGATCCGGAGACCAGGGCGCTCGCGGTGCAATTCGAAGTCGACAATCCACGCGGCCGCCTCCTCGTTGGACAGAGCGGTACGGCGGTGCTGTATCAACGTCAGAAGGCCAAGACCATCGCCGTGCCAAAGGCAGCGGTGTTGATGGAAGCGGGACGACCGTACGTGTTCGTTCACGTCAGCGGCGAGCGCTTCGCGAGGCACATGGTGGAGGTGTCTGCGCGAGATGGCGACTGGGTGGGTGTCAGCAGCGGCATCAAGGCCGGCGACCGGGTCGTTGTCCGCGGCGCCTATGAAGTCCAACTCGCGTCGGCGGCGAAGGGCCTGCCAGCCGAAGGACACGTGCACTGAGGTGATGTGATGAGACGACTGATCCAATGGTCGATCGAGCATCACTGGATGGTGCTCGTGTTCTCGGTGCTGCTCCTGCTGGCCGGACTGTGGACGGCGCGAAGCATGCCGGTCGACGTATTTCCGGACCTGACAGCGCCGACCGTGACCATCCTGACCGAAGGCAAAGGGATGGCTCCAGAAGAAATGGAGTCTCTGGTCACCTTGCCGCTCGAGAGCGCGATCAATGGCGCGTCGAACGTTCGGCGTGTGCGCTCGGCGACGGCGCTGGGGATCGCCGTCGTGTGGGTGGAATTCGATTGGGGCACCGACATCTTCCTCGCCCGTCAGGTGGTGGCGGAGAAGTTGGCACTGGTTGGCAGTGCGTTGCCTCCTCAGGTCGACCGACCGGTGCTCGCACCCGTGTCGTCCATCATGGGAGAGATTCTGTTCTTTGCCATCTCGTCAGACGCCCACACGCCTTTGGAGCTGCGGACGGTTGCGGACACGGTCGTCCGGCGTCGGCTGCTGGCCGTCTCCGGAGTCTCGCAAGTCACGCCGATTGGGGGCGCGGAGCGGCAGTACCAGGTGGTGGCCCATCCTGATCAGTTGCGGGCCAACCGCATCACACTCACCGAACTGCTCGATTCGGTCCGCGGCGCAAGTCAGAACACGTCGGCTGGCGTGTTCACCGAAGGACCGCAGGAGTATGTGCTGCAGGCGATAGGCCGCGTGCGGACTCCGGAGGAAATCGGCGACAGCGTCGTTGCCCAGCGCGGGGGCCGTTCGGTGCTCATCCGCGAGGTCGCCGATGTGCGCGAGGGCGCGGCTTTCAAGCGCGGAGAAGGCTCGCGGAGTGGCAAGCCTGCCGTCATCGTGGGCATTCAGAAGCAGCCGGGCGCGAACACGATCGAGCTCACCGGGAGGCTCGATCGCGAACTCGATGCCATTCAGAGCCAGCTTCCGCAGGGCATGACCATCGATCGCAAGATCTTCCGTCAGGCCGACTTCATCGAGGTCGCGGTCGACAACGTGATCGCCGCGCTCCGTGACGGCGCCGTCCTGGTCATCATCGTCGTGCTGCTGTTTCTGGCGAACCTGCGCGCAGCTGCCATCACGTTGACGGCGATGCCCCTCTCGTTGGCGACGGCCATCCTCGTCCTGCGGGGCTTCGGCGCGACGATCAACACGATGACACTCGGGGGCATGGCCATCGCCATTGGCGCCCTGGTCGACGATGCCATCATCGACGTCGAAAACGTGGTGCGACGCCTTCGAGAGAACAAGGGCAAGCCCGAGGCCGAGCGCCGTCCCGCCATGGACGTGGTCTGCGAGGCGACGCTCGAGATCCGCACCTCGATTGTCTTCGCTACCGTGATCATCGTGCTGGTCTTCCTGCCAATCTTCGGGTTGGCTGGCGTCGAAGGACGGCTGATGACGCCGCTCGCATTCGCCTACATCGTGTCGCTGCTTGCATCGCTCGTGGTCGCGATTGTCGTCACGCCGGCGCTGTCGTATGCGTTCCTGCCGAGCGCCCGGTCGATCGAGCGGGGACACGATGGCTGGCTGGCTCGCACCTTGAAATCTGCATTTGCGCGGATGTTGCCGCCGGCGCTCAATCACCCGAAGACGGTGATTGCGTCGTCGCTGATGCTCTTCTCGATTGCTGCGTTTGCCATGACACGCCTCGGCACCGCATTCCTGCCGGAGTTTCATGAGGGGAGCCTGACGATTCAGGCCAACACGCTGCCAGGCACATCGCTGGCGAAGTCAGACGAGATCGGCCGTCGGGTCGAACAGATCCTGCTGGCGGAACCCGAGGTCGTTGCCACTGCCAGACGGACGGGCCGTGCTGAACTCGACGAACACGTTCAGGGCGTCGAAGCCGCGGAGATCGACGTCGGCCTTCGTGAGACGGGGCGTCCTCGCGAGGAACTGTTGGCGTCGTTGCGGCGCGGCTTCTCGACGCTGCCGGGGACCAACGTCACGATCGGGCAACCGATCTCACACCGCATCGACCATATGCTGTCGGGCACACGCGCGAACATCGCGATCAAGGTGTTCGGCGATGACCTCGGAACCCTGCGGCGCCTCGGCACTCGCGTCAGAGACGCAGTCGCGAGCGTGCCCGGAGTGGTCGACTTGTCGCTCGAACAACAGATGGACGTGCCATTCGTCCGTTTGGTCCTCAATCGAGCATCAGTGGCCCGCTACGGGCTGCATGTTGACGACGTCGCGGAGGCGGTGGAGACGGCGTTTGCCGGCGCGACGGTGGGTCGAATCTTCGACCGTGGGACGGCCTTTGACCTGGTCGTGAAGTTTGATGCGGCGAGCGTGACGGACTTCGAACGCATCGGAGACCTGCCCGTCGACACCCCGACCTCTGGTCCCGTGCCTATTCGGCTGCTTGCAGACGTGCGCCGAGAAGAGGGGCCGAACATGGTGCTGCGAGAGAACGTGCAGCGCCGGATTGTCATCTCCTGCAACGTCTCGGGCAGGGATCTGGGAAGCGTCATCAAGGACATTCGCACGGCGATCGGCACCGACGTGCCGATGGCACCTGGCTACCGCGTCGAGTATGGCGGTCAGTTCGAAAGCCAGCAGAGTGCGTCGAATCGACTCCTTGTGCTGTCCGTTGGCGTGGTGGCGGCGCTCTTCATGTTGCTGGTTCTCGCTCTTGGGAGATCGCGCGACGCCGTCTTGACGATGGTCAATCTGCCTCTGGCCCTCATTGGTGGTGTCGCCGGTGTGTATCTCGCCGGAGGCGTGTTGAGCGTGGCGTCGATGATCGGGTTCATCACGCTCTTCGGCATCGCCACGCGGAACGGGATCATGCTCGTGTCGCACATTCAGCACCTGATGGCGGTTGAAGGCGTCAGTGATTTTCGAGAGGCCGTCAGTCGTGGTGCACAGGAACGGCTGGTGCCCATCCTGATGACGGCCATGGCCGCTGGTCTGGCGCTGATTCCACTGGCGCTCGGTGGCGGAAAGACGGGGAGCGAGATTCAAACGCCGATGGCGATCGTCATCCTCTGCGGGCTCACAACTTCGACGCTCCTGAATATGTTTGTGCTTCCCGCGCTGTATTTGCAGTACGGGCGGCCGCGCACGAAGACGGGTGAGGGCCGCTAGAACGGCGCGATTGGAATGACGACGACGAACGACAACGACCAGGGGCTCGCGTTGTCCATGAACAACTGCCCACCGTCGAACCGATCGCCCGCTTTCGGGATACCGGTCGCGAGGTAGTCGAGCGACGTTTCGAACTCCAGGCCCCGTAGCCAGCGACCTTCAGGCAGGCGCGCGAAGGGATGGAACGCCGTGTCGAGCTCGAAGTCCAGCTTGTGCGTGTACGCTCGCCTGGCACCTGGCCTTTCGGCTGGACTGAACTGATCGACGATGTCGACATGCGAACTCAACCACCCACGGGTTGAGTTCTCAGTCAGCCAGTGAAAGTTGCTCTCGAACTCCAGTTCCAGTTCGTTGTCGTCTCTGAACGGCGAGGCAATTGCCTCGACCGTGAAACCGAGGCGGGGCACCTTGGTAGACATGTCGAGCGCCAGCACCGTCTCGAAGACGCGCTCGCGCGTCGCCCGCACGGCG
>JBEBGB010000286.1:0-6400 GCA_040081675.1 Vicinamibacterales bacterium | reverse complement strand
ATTCATGTGCGGGCCAGATGAGCTGCGACGGTCGTCAGGAAGTCCTGAATACCCATCGGCTTGGCGATATAGCCATCACACCCTGCGGCGCGAAGGCGCTCCTCGTCGCCCTTCATCGCCAGGGCGGTGAGGGCGACGACCGGAATGGCGCGCGTCGCCTCGTCGCGCTTGAGCAACGCCGTGGCTTCGAGGCCGTCCATGCCTGGAAGCTGAATGTCCATCAGGATCAGGTTGGGTAGCTCGTCGCGTGCCAACGTCAGCCCAGCCTCTGCATCCAGAGCGCTGAGGACCGTATGGCCGGCTGACTGCAGCAGGAATACCACCAACGTCATATTGTCGGGATTGTCCTCGACGATCAGAATTCTTGCCATGTCAGTCAACCCATTGGCGTCCCGACATGGCCCGTCGGATTTCGCCCGTAAAGCGGCCCAGGCTGAACTCGGACTTTTCCATGATCGTCGCCACGTGACCACTCAGCTGGGCGCGATCCTCGGCAGTGAGATCCTTCGCGGTGACCACCAGGATCGGAATCCGAGCCGTGTCGGGATGTTCGCAGAGCGCCTCGACCACGTCGAAGCCGCTCACCTCCGGCATCAGCAGATCGAGCGTGATCAAGTCCGGCAACTCCTGCCGCGCAGTAGCGATCGCCTCGCGGCCGCCGTACGCGCGCAGCACGGTACTGGCCAAGCCCCGGATGTTGACGGCGATCAGCTCCACCGCCTTGGGATCGTCATCGACCACGAGGACTGTGAGCGCCTTTCCCCGCGAGAGAGGCACCAGCCCAATCGCAGTGAGCGACTCAGACAATTCCTGCCGGGACATGGGCTTTTGCATGACCGCCGCGGCGCCGAGCGCGAAACCCCTGTTGCGATCCGCCACGATCGAAATGATCACGACCGGGATGCCCATGAGCGCCGGCATCTGCTTGATGCGACCGAGGAATTCCCAGCCGTCCATGTTGGGCAGCAGGATGTCCAGGGTGATCAGCGACAACGGCTGCTGCACCGCGAGCACCAGCGCGGCCTCGGCGGAAGCGGCGTGCAGCACCTTGAAGCCCTCCGCCTCGAGTTGCAGGCGGATCAGTTCCGCGGACTTGAAGTCGCCCTCTACCACCAGCGCAGTGCGAGCTCCGGCCGGCGCCTCGATACGGGGGGGCGGCGGCGCTTTGGCCGACGCCAGCGCCTCGTCCTCCGCTGCGCGGAGCGGCAGCCAGACCGTAAAGCAGGAGCCCTCGCCCTCGGCGCTTTCCAGCGCCACCGTGCCGCCGTGCAACTCGGCGAGGAGTTTCACCATGGCCAACCCGAGTCCCGTGCCCTCGAATTTTCGCGCCAGGCCGCTGTCGATCTGGCTGAAGGGCGTGAACAGGTGATCCAGCCCCTCCGACGAGATGCCGATACCGCTGTCGGTGACGCTAATCTCGAGAAAGTCCGCGAACTCGTTGTCGGCCAACGGGAAGCTCCGGCTCGCCCAGGAGCTTGACGGTCGGCCGACGTCGGCGCGCGGGACGCGGCCGACGCGCAGGGTCACCTTGCCACCCTCGTGGCTGAACTTGACCGCATTGGACAGCAGGTTGTACACGATCTGCTTGACCTTGCGCGCGTCCGCCTGAATCGAGCCCAGTTCCTCGGCGGGATCCATGCTCAAGTGAATGCGGCGGGTCGCGGCTTTCTCTCTGATGATGGACAGGCTGTTCTCCAGCAGAGAAGACACCTGCACCGGCTCCAGGTCGAGCGTCATCTTGCCGGCCTCCACCTTGGACAGGTCGAGGATGTCGTTGATCAGGGCGAGCAGATGCTGGCCGCTGCTGAAGATGTTGCCGATGAACCCTCGTTGTTGATCGGTCATCTCGCCCATCAGGCCGTCCCTGAGCACCTCGGAAAAGCCCATGATGGCATTCAGCGGCGTCCTCAGCTCGTGCGACATGTTGGCGAGAAATTCGGACTTCATGCGGCTCGCCTCTTCGAGCTCAGCGTTTTTCTGCTGCAGCGTGTGCTCGAAGCGTTTCACCTCCGTCACGTCGCGCGCCGCGGCGACCACGCCTTGCAGCCTCCGGTCACGGTCGTGGAAGGTGGTCGCGTTGTAGGACACCACGGTGAGCGTGCCATCTCTGGCGCGCGCCGTGAGCTCGTAGTTGGTCACTTTGCCTTCGGCCAGCACGCGGTTGATGGCCGCCTCAGCCCGGCCAGAATCGGTGAAGTAGTTCTTGAACGGCGCGCCGATCAGTTCGTCACGCGTACACCCGGTCAGCGCCTCAGTCTGCTTGTTGACGTCGGTGATGATGCCGCGTGGATCGGTGGTCATCAGTGCGTCGATGTTGGATTCGATGAGCGAGCGCGTGTAGAATTGCTGGTCGCGCACCCGCTGATCGAGCTTCGCCCGCTCCTCTTCGACCAGCTTGCGCGCGGTGTTGTCGGTGCCGATCAGCAGATAACCGATGATCGCGTCCTGCGCGTCTCGCAGCGCCGTGACGGACACCACCGCCGGGAACCGGCTGCCATCCTTGCGGAAGTAGGTCAGCTCGTAGATGTCCTCGATTCCGCGCGAGGCCTTGAACACCAGGGCCTCAAAGCCGGGCGTAATCGGGGTCCCGAGTTCGAGGCTCAATGCCTTGGCGCGCGCGATCAATTCCTGCGGATCGGAAATGTCAGCCGGCGTGATCTTGTTCATCACCTCGGCGGCCGTGTAGCCAAGCATCCGCTCCGCGCCGACGTTAAAGATCTGGATGACGCCTTTCGCGTCGGTCGCGATACTCGAAAAGTTGGCGCTGTTGAAAATAGCGCTCTGCAGAGCGCCGGTTTTCAGCAGAGCTTCGGTGTGTCCGACGTCCATGCTCACATCAAGTCCTTCAGAGTGCTCTTGTCAGTAGTAGGCACGTGTCCCCCTGCTTTCCAGAATCGAGACTAAGTGATCGCGAGCGCGGGAACTGGGCACCGCGGGAGGTCTACGGTAAAGACGCATCCCACACCAGGAAGATTGCGCGCATAAATCCGGCCATGGATCGCTTCAGTGGCCAACCGACTGAACGCGAGGCCAAGGCCAAAGCCCGATCGGTCGGCGCTTCGCTGCTCGAACGGGCGGAACAGTCCGTTGACCTCCCCACCCGGGAGACCGCCGCATTCATCCTGGACCTCAATGAGGACACGGTCGGCACTGACACCGACCCGCAGCGTGACGGTCGTTCGAGGCTGAGTAAACGTGAAGGCGTTCTGCAGGACATTCATCATCACCGCCGCGAGGACGTGTCGGTCCGCTTCGATCGCCACGCCATCCTCGACCGGCATCACCGTGAGCCTGACGCCTCGGGCGTGTGCCGTCAATGTTGCGGCCGGTATGAGCTCTTCGATAAGCCCGGACACGAGAAACTGCTCCAGATTCTGAACGCCTTGTGTGAGCCGAACCTCGGCGAGCGAACGAGCAATGAGATCACGTGCTCCGACGAGGCTCCGATGGAGCACCGCACCGGTGCTCCCTCCGACGCCAACGTTCTCGGACTTGAGCACCTCGAACGCGAGCGTTGCGGTGTTGAGCAAGTTCCGCAATTCATGCACGAAGAATCCGAGCCGCTCGTTGTCGCGAACGATGTCCTCGTCGATGGTGGACTGATGGCGCTCCCGCCCGTATTGAGTCACCGCGGCGCCGACGGCGTTGTCAAGGCATCCGTTCAGTATCCGAACGTCTTCCGCGCTGATCGGCGCTCTCGTTTCCACCGCCAGTTCGGTGATGGACCGACAGATGTCGCCATAGTCGTGCACGACCTGTGACACGGTGAACCGTTGAAGCCATAGGTCGTGCCCGTGCAGGACCGCACTCCTGCCAATCTCTGGGCGTGACGACGGTCTGATGCGCAACGCGTCGAGCAGGTGATCCAGGAACAGGGGTACACTGTGATCGATCTCCGCTTCCGTTGGCGGTGGAACCGACCTCGTTGCTACCTTCGCCCTGCAGCGTCGGATGATTTCTTCGCGGTGTACGGCAATAAAGTCATGGAGCATGACACTGTCATCCACGCCGATCATATGCTGGACCTGAGAGTCGGAGGTGTCCAAGACAGCACTGTACTGAGTCAGCACCGTGATCGCCGGTCCCCACCGGGTGATCTTGTGCTCTTGTCGCTGCTGTCCGGTGACGTATGAGCAGACTTCGTACCGCTGTTGAACCCCAGGTGAGACGTCAGGGACGGAACACCCCTACCGTGTTGTGGTCTCCCCGTTCCCGTCACCGGGAGAGAGGCGCGCTGCCGAGGGTGGGAGCAACCGTCGAATCTCGCTCCGTAACATCACCGGATCGCACGGCTTGATCACGATGGCGTTGAAGCCAGCCTGGCGCGCAAGATCGAGTTGCTTCAGTTGGGAGTGGCCGGTGGCGGCAATCAGCGGAATGTCACGTGTGGACGCCTGCGCGCGAAGGATCGTGGCCACTTCTATCCCCGAGTGTCCCGGCAATTCGAGGTCCAATATAATGAGGTCCGGGCGCTGTTCGGTGGCCAGCGAGATCGCGGCCACGCCGTCTGATGCAGTCAGAACCGTAAACCCCTCGGCGCGCAGGTACAACTCCCACATGTCGAGCGCATCAGGGTAGTCGTCGACGATCAGAATGGTGGGGGGTGACAGCATTGGTATAGTAAGCCTCTAAGGAGCGGAGTGGCGCTGTCAGACGACTCTCGGAAGGTCTTGGACCTGCTTCTCCACGAACTCCGAACTCCCATAAGCGTGGCGCAGGGCTATCTGCGACTGCTGGTGGAGGACCGCCTCAGCGATCCCCGGGACCGGGAACGAGCGCTCGCTCAGTCTCTGGAAGCACTTGGGCGGATCGGCAACCTGTGCGGCAGCGCCGACGAGTACCTGAACGTGCGCTCCACCGTGGAGCTGGTGCGGTACCCGGCGTCTGAATTGGTGGCGACACTCCAATCGACGTGTCAAGGAGACGCATTCGCCGTCAACGTGCCGAATCCCCACATACTTGGAGACGTGCGTTCCTTGTCCGTGGAGCAGACCGCCATCGCCATCGCCGGAGTGCTGCGGGCCGCCTTGCGCAGCGATCCGGTCCTCACGCAGGCGGTGCATGTCGGTGTTCACGGAACGGATCTCATCCTCACAACGGGTGATGAGGCCGTACGCGAGCGGCTGGTCGCGCCCACAGGGCGCGCCGCATTTAATCAGTGGCGAGGCGGCACCGGCTTGCAGGTGCCACTGGCGTTGAAGCTCCTTGCGCACACACCCTTGCGTATCTGGGCGCTGTCTGAGAATTCCGGAGCGATCGCCATCGCGATGCCCCTGGAGTTGCCCGCATGACTGGCAGGATCGCCATCGTCGATGACGACGCCGCGTTTACCGAGTACCTCCAGGTGATGCTGCGGACACGCGGTTACCAGGCCGACGTATTTCATAGCGGACAGACGTTGCTCGAGGCGCTCCGGACCGGGCTGGTGCCGAGTGTGATCCTGCTTGACGTCTCGATGCCCGGAATGAACGGTATCGACACCCTGCGCGCCCTTCGCACCGCGCAACCCTCGGCAGCGGTGATCATGCTCTCCGGCCGACAGGCGCCGGCGACGATCGTGGAGGCCGTGCGGCTCGGAGCGGCTGACTATGTGCTGAAACCCGGCGACCCCGATGGCCTGGGCGAGGCCGCCCTGGACGCGGCCATTCGCAACGCGTTCGAACGGGAATCGCTCGCGAACGAGGTGGCGCGACTGAGCGCCAGTCTCGCTGAGAATCCCGACGGCACACAGATCTGCTGGGCGGCCGGGTCCGCCATGCAAACATTGATGGCCATGGTAGAACGGGTGGCCGACAGCGATGTCGGCGTGCTCATCCGTGGCGAAAGCGGCGTCGGCAAGGAAGTGATTGCGCGCGAACTGCACAGGCGGTCGGCGCGTCGCACAGAGCCGTTCGTGAAGGTGAACTGCGCGGCCATGCCCGCCGATCTGCTCGAGAGCGAACTCTTCGGCCATGAGCGGGGAGCGTTCACCGGCGCAGCGGCCACGCGGGTCGGCAAGTTCGAGTTTGCCCAGCACGGTACCGTGATGCTCGACGAAATCGGGGAAATGCCCTCGGCACTGCAGGCGAAGCTGCTGCACGTGTTACAGGATCGTCAATTCTCGCGCCTCGGCAGCAATCGTGTCCTGAATGTAGACGTGCGCATCATCGCCGCAACGAACCGCGATCTCGAAGTGATGATGCGTAACCAGACGTTCCGCGAGGATCTGTATTATCGGCTGCAGGTCATTGAACTCATCGTGCCGCCTCTGCGTGAGCGACGCGAGGAGATCCCGGCGCTCGCCGAGTTCTTCCTGATGAAATTCGGGCGTCTCTATCGCCGAACGCCGATGCGCCCGACGCCCTTGTTCATGGATCGGCTCGTCAACTATTCGTGGCCGGGCAACATCCGCGAGCTCGAG
>JBEBGB010001085.1:0-1577 GCA_040081675.1 Vicinamibacterales bacterium | reverse complement strand
TTGCTGTGGCTCGCGTCGGTCGCGGCAGCCCAAATACCAACACCCGAAGCCCAGTTCGGATTTCGTCCTGGCACCGACCGACGGTTGGCAACCGCGGACGCCATCGAGCAGTACTTCACGCTGGTCGCTTCGCGATCGGACCGCGTCAAGCTTCTCGAGCTCGGTCCGAGCACCGAAGGACGCCGAACACTCGCCGTCGCGGTCAGCTCCGCAGACAACATCAAGAACCTCGAGCGCATCCGCGCCACGAACGCACGCCTGGCCGATCCCCGCACGCTCGAACCGGCTGAGGCAAAGCGGCTCGCATCGACTCAGAAAGTCATTCTCGCCATCGGCGCCAGCATCCACGCGTCCGAAGTCGGCGCGACGCAGGCTGCCAGCGAATTGCTGCACTCGCTGGTGACCGCGTCCGATCCGTCGACGCTCACCGTGCTCGACAACGTCGTCGTGGTCATCATTCCTTCGTTGAACCCGGACGGCCAGCGACTCGTGACCGAGTGGTACGACAAGATGAAGGGTACGGCGTGGGAGGGCGGGACCATGCCGTGGCTGTATCACAAGTACGCGGGACACGACATCAACCGCGACGGGTTCATGATGAACCTCGCAGAGAATCGTAACCTCGCACGCTTCATGTACAGCGACTGGCACCCGCAAGTCTTCCTGACGATGCACCAGATGGAAGACAACGGCCCGCGCTTCTTCGTGCCGCCGAACACCGATCCGATCGATCCCAATTCAGACCCGTTGATCTGGCGGTCCGCGGCGCTCCTCGGCGGCGCAATGGCCATGCAGCTGCAAAGCGACCGCCACTCGGGCGTTGTCACCAGCGCGAAGTACGACTACTACTGGCCTGGCTTCGAAGACTCTGCGCCGATCGGCCACAACACGGTGTGCCTGCTCACAGAAGTGGCGAGCGTCGACATTGCGTCGCCGATCAACGTTCCAGCGACCGAGCTTCGCGCCGGCTTCAAGGGACTCACCGAGTATCGACCGCAGATCAATTTTCCCGATCCCTGGCCAGGCGGCCGCTGGACGCTGCGCGACATCGTCGACTACGACCTCAGTGCGGTGCGTGGATTGTTGTTCGCCGCCAGCGCGTATCGCGAGCAACTGGTTCAGAACTTCTATGACATGGGTCTGCGCGCGGTCGAGAAGGGACGCGAGGGAGGACCGTTCGCCTTCATCATCCCGAGCGACCAGCTGGATCCCCACTCAGCCGCCAGGCTCGAAGAACTCCTGCTCGCCGGCGCCGTGGAAATTCACCGAGCGATGGAACCGTTCCGTGCGGACGGCGACCCCTATCCGGAAGGCACCGACATCATCTTCATGACGCAGCCCTATCGGGCGTACGTGAAGACCTTGCTCGAGCGACAGCGCTATCCCGCGAGACGGGCGACGCCGAATGGTCCTCCCGAGCGTCCGTACGACGTGGCCGGGTGGACCTTGCCGCTGCAAATGGGCGTGAAGGTCATCACCATCGAGCGCACGTTCCAACCCCCGTCGCTCACGCGCGTCACCGCACCGACCATCCCGGCCGGCACTGTGTGGGGCGAGCGCAGGCCAACGTTCTGGGT
>JBEBGB010000285.1:0-6402 GCA_040081675.1 Vicinamibacterales bacterium | reverse complement strand
ACCGCCCACCAACCTTTGCTCGCGTGCCTCTCGCACGCGAGCTTCGGCTAGGCGAGCCAGACAAAATGTTGTCTCGCCGACACGCGGAGCGCGAAGGCGGACGTCGCACACAGTTTGGGGTCGTAGTTCAGTTGGTTAGAACGCCGGCCTGTCACGCCGGAGGCCGCGGGTTCGAGTCCCGTCGACCCCGCCAATCTCCCGTTGTTCGACCTAGTGACAGAAGGTCGAACGGTCTAGAGGATGCGCCGTTTTCGCGAGTTCTAAAATTCTTTCGGCCGTCGCGGAAAATATCGGCGTGGGCCGCTCCAGACGGGCCAGTGCCGCGTCGATGGCCCGCATGTCACCTTCCCACTCGCCAGATTTCCGCCTCCAGAAGTCATCCGAGATGCGTCCGTCGAGGTAGTCGTCGTAGCCTCGGTCCAGCTTCGCCTGCACACCGTGACGTCGGCGCGTGAGCTGTGCGAGCGAGCCTTGGCGGGCGCGCGCGCGCGGTGTTATGCAGACCGGTCTAATCAGCTTTCGCCGGAGCCCGGCGCATCCACAAGTGCGTGTGCCCCTAGCACTTGCCAGACACTTTCGGCGTGGTCCGTTTGGCGTTATCCTGCGAGCCTCGCAGGGTCGGCTGGGATATGCCGGTCGGCCTACTACTAATCCCAGAGTTCACCTGAGTTGATCAAAGTCCTTGCCTCGAAGATCCACTCGTGATCTCCTGAGGCATGGCTGAAGCGTATCCCGTGTCGTTCCGCGTGCGTGTGGTCGATGCCTATGAGTCGGGCGAGGGCAGCTATGCCACCGTTGCGGAGCGGTTCGTGGTGGGCACGGCGACCGTGAAACGGTGGGTGGCGCAGCAGCGGCGCGACGGCCACGTCGAGCCGAAGCCGAAGGCCGGTGGCACGCCGTCGGCTGTCCGTGGCCGAACCGTGGACGCATTGATCGCCGCGCTGGGTGATCCGACGGCGAGCGAACTGACCGCGGCCTACAACCGCCCGCGACGCGGTCGCGCGCGCGTGCATGTGTCGAGCATGAAACGGGCGCTGCATCGGCATGACTACGTCGTCAAAAAAAACGGGGTCGGCCGCAGGAAGTGGATCGGCCGGACGTCCAGACACGACGCCGAACGTTCCTGAGAGCCGTCCGTCGGATTCCGATCGATCGGCTGGTCTTTCTGGACGAATCGGGCGTCCACGTCGCCATGCACCGCACGCACACGTGGGTGAAGCGCGGCACCGAGTACATCGAACGGGTCCCGATGAACTGGGGTCGGACCCTGACGCTGCTCGGCGCCATGCGCCACACGGGCTGGGTGGTCTTGCAGACAATGTTTGCGACGGCGAACGCGGACCGCTTTGTCGCGTGGCTCACGCGGCGCCTCCTGCCGCACCTGCGCCGCGGCGATGTGCTCGTCATGGACAACCTCCGCGCCCATCACGATCGGCGCGTGGGTCCGGCCTGTCGCCACCACGGGATCCGGGTGCTGTATCTGCCGCCCTACTCGCCCGATCTGAACCCGATCGAGCCCGGTTGGGCGCTGCAGAAGCAGCAGGTGCGAAAGCACGCGCCCCGCACCGCCGAACACCTGCGACGCGTCGCCCGCCGTGCGCGCTATCGCATTACGCCCCGGCACTGCCGCCATTGGTTTGCGCATGCTGGTTACACCTGGGCTCAACTCAGGTGATCCGTGGGATTAGTTAGGCATTGAGAGTTCAGGAGCCTGCTATGAATTCAGGAATGCGTGCCGCGGAGCGCACCATGCGACTCGTGAACAGGAGAGTGCGGAGCCTCATGGCGGGTGTCCTGAGTCTCGCACTCTTGTCGGTGGGAGTCCTTGGTCAAGAGGCATTGCTCCGGAGCGGAACCGGAACGGCTTGCACCTTGGAGGCGCTCGGAGCGCGGGCGCCGCGAGGTACTACGATCCTGAGGACGGAGCGTCTTCCCTCGACCGGTGCTGTGCCAGCGTTCTGTCAGGTGGACGCCCAGGTCGCAACCCTTGGGAACAGTGTGACGATTCGATTGCGACTGCCCGAAAGCTGGAACGGTAAGTTCCTTTTCCATGGGGTGGGTGGCCTGGCAGGCTCATTCGAGCCTCAGCCGCCTTCAGCCACCAACCTGAACACGATGCTCCCCGGCTTGCTGCGGGGATACGCCGTCGCATCAACTGACACCGGCCATCAGGCTGCGTCGAGTGACGGCTCGTGGGCACTCAACCATCTGCCGAAGAAGCTCGACTACGCGCATCGCGGAACCCATGCCGCTACGGTCGCCGACAAAGCGCTCACATCAGGTTATTACGGTGCGGCGCCCACGCGGTCCTACTTCACCGGGTGCTCGAATGGCGGACGTATGGCCCTTCAGGAAGCCCAGCGTTATCCGCAGGATTTTGATGGCATCATCGCCGGAGCGCCTGCCATCGGGAGCACGAGCATCAATCGCACGCTCGGCTACCAGGCGCTGCTGGCGTCAGTGAACAGTTACATCCCGGCCGCCAAACTGAATGCGGTGTCCCGAGCCGTCACTGCCACCTGTGACGGGCTCGACGGACTGGTCGATGGCCTGGTCTCGAATCCAAAGGCCTGTACCTTCAGGCCAGAGACTCTCACCTGTCGTGCGGGTGATGCCTCCGACTGCCTCACGACCGGTCAAGTAGACACCCTGAAGAAGCTTTATGCGGGATTCCGGACCTCCAATGGATCGGCCGAAACCTTGGGGTTCCCCATGGGGCACGAAGCGGGGGCGACGGGGTGGACCGCGTGGATCGTGGGGCAGGCAGCGCCCGAGCGGCAGAATGATGGCAGCCTTCTTTTCTCACAGGCTCCACCTGCGGGATACCGGTTCCAAGACCAGTACCTGCGCTACCTAGCCTTTGAGCGCGATCAACCCAACTACGACTGGCGTCGCTTCAACTTCGACCGCGATGCGCCCAAGCTGCAATTCATGAGTGAGATCATGCGACCGACGGCGGACCTGCGACCGTTTCAAGCGCGCGGTGGCCGCCTGCTCCTTTACCACGGGTGGGCTGACCCCGCGATCAGCGCGTACTCGACGATCGACTACTACGAGCGAGTCACTCGCACCCTCGGTGGCGGTTCGACGGCCGAGGACACGGTACGCCTCTTTCTGGCGCCGGGGATGCACCACTGCGCCGGTGGTCCTGGCCCCAACTCGTTTGCAGCCGAAGCCATTGCGGCTCTCGAAGCGTGGGTGGAGCGAGGTGTGGCTCCCAACTCGATTCTCGCGACGCACTCGGACGGCTCCGGCGCTATCGACCGCACGCGCCCGTTATGCCGGTGGCCGCTGATAGCCAAGTACCAGGGCACTGGCAGCATTGATGAAGCGGCAAACTTCTCATGCTCCGCACCCTGACAAAGCGCAGGAATGCCTAACTTGGCATGCAGCCGACAGCGCGTGGACTCGTGCGGCGCTGCGGCTGATGCCCGACGTTGATATGACTTCGGTTTGTCAAATGAGCGGACGGGTACTGCGCGGGGTGGAACCCCGGTGGGCCCTGCGCGACAGAGTCCCGGGACAGAGGAGAGGCGGGACCAGTAACACCGACGGTTGATCCTGCTGATATCCGTGGGTTGAGTACCACCGTACTGTGATCCGTCGAGCGCCTGCCTCGGTCTAGGCACGAGGGTCGACATTGGAACGTCGCCTCTTAACGTCGTCGAGGATTGCGCCACTACCGGGGCCCACGCCCCTCCCCTGTCCCGGGGGACGAACGCTTACGCCGACACGGGTACCGCCTTCGCGAGCGCCCACATGAAGGCAATCAGCTCACGCGCAATCGCGGTGACGGCCACGTTGGCATGCTTGCCCCGGGCGGTCAGGCGCCTGAATCGTTGACAGAGACGGACCTGCGCCTTCCACCTGATGTCCTGGAGCGCCTTCGGGAGCGCCTCGATGCGCTGCTGGATGTGCGCGGACACCTTGGCGGGGTACCGGTACGCCCACGCCGCTTCGATGAGCGCCCGCCGCGCGCGTCCATTGCCGGCTTTCGTGATGCCGCCCTGCCGGCGCGTCGACCCGCTCGAGTATTCCGACGGAATGAGGCCCACGTAGGCGGCCAGCTGGCGGGGGTTGTCGAAGCGGGTGAGGTCGCCGAGTTCGGCGACCACGGTGATCGCGACGAGCCATTGGACGCCGCGCAGGGCTTGCAGGGCCTGGACCACGGGATACAGCCGCCAGCGCGGCGCCGCCTCGCGGAGCTCGGTCTCAAGCCGCCCGAGGCGATCCACTTGCTCATCGACGGCCCGCACCGACTCTTGAAAGACAATCTGCGGCGCGGGAGTCGGACAGACCACCTTCGCGAGATCGCGGAGATGGGCGGCGGTCCAATCCGCGCGTCCGACATAGTGCAGCCCGAGCCGCAAGAGGAACGCCTTCAGGCGCAGCTTGGCCTCCTTCATCGTGACCCGCGCCGCATCGCGCGCGCGACAGAGGTCGCGGATGGCCTCGTCCTCCACCGAGGGCACGTACACCGCCGTGAGATCGCCGGAGCGTAAGAGACGGGCGAGCGTGACGGCATCGCGGCGATCCGTCTTGATCTTGTCGCCGGGCTTGCGCGGGATCAGCGAGGGGGCGATGACCTGACAGGCGAACCCCTTGCCCGTCAGATACCGGTGCAATCCATAACCACATGGCCCCGCTTCATAGGCGAATGTGAGGGTCGATGCCTTGCCCTGCAGGCGCCGCAGCAGCTGATCAAGGTCGGCCTAGCGGCTGCCGATGGCCCCGACGAAGACCGGCGCCTCGGGCCGGCCGCTCTCCGCATGCGCCACCGCAATCGAATCCTTGTGGACATCCAGCCCGACGAACAACGGCGTAGACTTGGCCATGGCTGACCTCCGGGAACACAGCGCCGCGGTCAATGCGGCGGTGCGGCTCTGGCCGACAGGCTAACCCGCGATCACGCCGGAGGTCAGCCGTGTACTGTTGCCGAAGTCATACTGTCTAGGTCGCAACACGATCAGCCGTCCTTGACCGCATCGTATCCATAAGGATACACTCTCTGCGTGTATCAGCTGCAGTCAACGGAGACGTTCGACGAGTGGCTGCGCCACCTACAGGACCGCAAGGGCCGCGCGCGCATCCTGGCACGTCTCGAGTCGACCCAGCTCGGGAATCTCGGAGACGTCAAGAGCCTCGGCGAGGGCCTTCGGGAGATGCGCATACACACCGGGCCCGGCTATCGCATCTACTTTGCGCAGAGAGGCCGCGCGCTGCTGCTCTTGTTGTGCGGTGGCGACAAGGCGACCCAAGCACGTGACATCACGAAGGCGCACCACATCCTGAAGGACCTCGGTAAGGAGTAACGCGATGCCCAAGCTCAAGCCATTCGACACAAGTGCGTTCCTCGACGACGACGAAGTGGTCGCGGAGTACCTGACCGCGGCGCTTGAGGATTCGAATCCTGACGTGTTCCTGGCGGCCGTTGGGCAGGTTGCCAAGGCTCGAGGGATGAGCGCCGTCGCCGAGAGTACCGGCCTTGGGAGAGAGAGTCTCTACAAGGCACTCACGCCAGGCGCCAAGCCCCGATACGACACCGTGTTGAAAGTGCTGCAAGGTCTCGGTGTGAAGATCACGGTAACAGCGGCATAACATGTGCTGCACCAGACGGCCGCTGAGAGGGGGCCACGGCGCGCGGCTCAGCGCTACCGTTAGACATCGCAAGTCCCAACACGCTCTTTCATCACGCTACACTTTCTCGTGCTCCTGCCGAACTCAGATGACGCCGTCATCGACCGAGCAAAGCTGCGAGACTACCTGCTGTCGCCTCAGCACCCGCTCGGGCGATTCAAGGCTCGTGTCTTTGGCGCGCTCGGCTTCTCCGTGGATCGATGGGAGGAGTTGGAATCAGCTCGTCGGACGCAGCACTTGACGCAAGAAGCCGAGCCCGCAGCCGTGGTGGCCGGCGGTCGAAAGTTTACGATTCGGGCTATTCTGATTGGGCCGAACGGCCAGTCAGCCCTGGTTGTCAGTGTCTGGTTCATCCGAGTGGGCGAGGCGATGCCACGGTTCGTGACGGCGTCCGGCCGCACCCAGGCCCTAGTCACGCTTCCGCCATCGGCCGTGCGTGAGGTGGGCGACGATGACTTGGTGGCTGTTCGTCCAGCAACGAGCCGCGAAGTCTAACAGGCGATGGACCTGACGTCGCGCGGTTCGCTCGCGCGCCCCACGCAACGCAGGTCATCGCCAGTCCGCTAGACGGACTACGCGGCAATTGACCATCGAACCGATATCACTGACCATGAGACGTGGATTTCACGGTCATCGGCGCAGTCGAGGATGTCGAGACCATCGCAATTGGCCGAGGTATTCGCGAGTTGCGGCGCTTGAGGCGGAAGTACGGACCGGGTCGCTGGCGCAAACGTAAGGGCACTGCCACGGTACGCCTGTCGGACG
>JBEBGB010000284.1:0-6404 GCA_040081675.1 Vicinamibacterales bacterium | reverse complement strand
CGGTTCGCCAGCTCCGGTCGACGGTTGCTCGGGATGATTGACCAACACGACGTCGATCGGCGGCACGTCGGATGCCCGCGCGATCGGATAGGTTGCCCAATCGGCGCTCGTGACGTGCGTGGCGCTGAACGTCACTTCCTCTCGCAGCGTGCGGCTCAACGTCTGCACGATATTGGCCTGGATTGTTGCGGTGAGCCCTGCCGGGTTGATGATGAGACCGCAGTCGTGCGCGACGACGTACCGCGTCACGCGAATGGCGCCCGTGCGTCGGTTCACTTCCACTTCAGCAACATTGCCGACCAGCGTGCCCCCGCGAATCCCCAACGCCGTGCCGCGCCCGGTCGCGAGCGTTGCCGTCGATGCGGACCGAGGCGATGTCCGCGGTTCCCATCCGAACTTACTCGCTGCGGCCGTTAGCACTGCTGCCGCGCGGGGCAGCGTTGCGAGGTGCCGCAAGCGGAACTGAATGGGGTCGACTCCAGCCGCGGCAGCGAGTTCGTCCATGAACGACTCGACGGCAAACGACGTGGCAGGACCGTTGGGATCGCGCAGATGCGTGCCCGCCAGCGGCGACGGACCCGCATGAAAACTCGGCACGACATGCGCCGACGCCAGGATGTCAGCGAAGCTGTACGCAGGTGACTCGTTCCCCCAGTTCGCGAATTCGTCGAAGCCCGAGGTGTTGGGGATGCCGCTCAGTTGAGCAGCCAGGAAGTTGCTGCGACTGGTCGGGATGAAATGTATCTCGCCGCCCGAGAACAGTCGCGAGGCGAACTGCAATCCGCTCACGTTGCCCTGACTGTCCAGGCCCGCACTGATCTCGAACACGCCCGCCGGACCTTTCGGTCCCCACTGCGTCGCATCCGCGCGCATCCACTGCACACGCACCGGTTTGCCGACCGCCTGAGACAGCAGCATCGCATCGGCTCCCACATCGTCGAAGCCGGGGCGTCCGTACGAGCCCGCGTCTGGAGTCCAGATGATGCGCACTTTCTCGGGAGGAACACCAAGCAGGTCCGCGTATCCGCGCTGGAGCGCGTGCGGCTTCTGGGCGCCGCACCAGACGGTGGTGACGCCGTTCATCTGCACGTCCGCCACGGCGCAACCGGGCCCCATCGTGGCATGCGAGTGAAATGGGTAGTGATACACCGCCTCGACCCGCCGCGCTGCGCGCTGCATGGCGGCGGCCGCATCGCCCTGTTTGAGCGACACGCGACTGGCCTTGGGCGTGACCGTCCGAATGTAGGAATAGAGATCCGCCTGCGGGGGAAACGCGGCTTTCGGAGCGCTCCAGGTGACGGCGAGCACTCTCGCAGCCTTGACCGCCGCCCATTCGGTCGTCGCCACCACGCCAACGAAGTCTCCGAGGACAACCGTCTTGACGAAACCACTGATGGCCCGCGCTCGATCATCGTTGACCCGCACGACCGTGGCCCCGACCCCTGAGGGCCGCACTACGCGACCATGCAACATTCCGGGAACGCGGACGTCCCCCACGTACTCGAACTGGCCGAAGACCTTCTTCGCAATGTCGGTTCGGGGCACCGAGGTCCCAACGATCGAGTAGGTGGACGGGTCTTTCGGCGTGGACAGACTCTCGACCTGCAAGGTGAACCCGGACCCCGTTGCCTTCAGATCGGCTTGCAGCGGTGCGTCGCGCACCAGTTCGGCGTAGGTGACTGATGCGGCAGGGTTCGACTTGGATGAGACGACACCGTCCTTCACTTGAAGATCAGCGGCCGGCACCGACAGCCGGCGAGAGGCCAACTGCAGGAGCAGTCCTCTCGCGGTGGCGGACACGTTGCGGAGCGCACGACCGCCTGACGCGATGGCGTTGCTCGCGCCGACGCCGCCCTGATCAGGCGTCAACGAGGTGTCGCCCATTTGCATCACCACGCGCGCAACAGGGACATCCAGTTCTTCGGCAACAATCTGTTTGAGAGCAACGTCGACGCCCATGCCGATCTCGACTTTGCCGGTGAGCACCCTGATCGTTCCGTCTGGTTCCACGCGAAGCCACGAGTCGAGGCGTCCGACAGGTGTGCCGACGGGCGGCGGTGCAACAGCGACTGGAGCCTGCGCGGCTTCGCCCGCGGTGAAGGGATCGAAGAGGCTGAAACCTACCGCCAGGCCGCCAGCGGTTCGAATGAAGGCGCGCCGCGACAGCGTGTGTTCGGCCATCATGCTCGTCCGCCTTTCTTCGCGGCGTCCGCCTTCATCACGTCGGCCGCGCGTCGAATGGCTGCCAGCACCTGTGTATGGCTGCCGCATCGGCAAATCAGGCCGTCGAGTCCTTGGCGAATTTGCTGATCGCTCATCGCCGGGTTCTTGGCCAGCATCGCGGCGGCGGTGAGCATCCAGCCGCTCATGCAGTAGCCGCACTGGAAAGCCTGCTCGTCGATGACTGCGCGCTGCAGCGGGTGCGGTGCCTCAGGCGTTCCGAGTCCTTCGAGTGTCACGATCGGCTTCCCCACGGCGCGCGACACGGGAAGCACGCATGACCTGACGGGCTCTCCGGCCACCAGCACAGTGCATGCGCCGCATTGCCCGAGCCCACAGCCGAAGCGGGGATTGTTGCGCTGCAGCGTGTCGCGCAGCACGTAGAGCAGCGGGCAATCGGCGTCGACGTCGGCCGCCAGCGTCTGCCCGTTCACAGTGAGGGACACCCGACTCATGATCACTGCCTCCCGAACCTGATCGCATCCTCAGCGCGGACGTGCTCCGCAGTGGACCGATGATGGGACAGTCTAGCGGTTTCCCGATTTCGTGCAGCGTCGTCCTTGGTGCTTCGTTCTTCGTTCGTGGCGCCGCTCGGTCACTTCTGAAAGAACGCCTGCGTTGCGACGCGACTTCCATCGTTGGGCGCCGGCTTCAGTCCCAACAGGTCGCACAGGAACTCGTACACGTGAACGTTCTCCAGGCTGGGCACCACCACGCCATGCCGCAGCCCCGGCCCGGCGGCGACCAGCACGCCGTGCATCGGTTGGGTCGTCGGGTCGAAGCCGTGCGCACCCAGGTCGTTCCTGCGCCCTTTCTCGCGGTCTTCCTCGACTCGCGCATGCGACGTAATCGTCCAGCCGTCATGGGCCAGACCGACAATCGGAGGAATCCTCGGGTTGTCTCGATAGTGGAGGTGCGATGGTGTCTCCTGCTTCCTGTAGATATCCAAGGCAGGATGCTTGCCTTTCAGTGCACTGTAGACATCGTCCACCGAACGTGATCGCGGCGTGAGACCCAGGTTGGGACTCCACTCGGTGATGCTCACGGTGGAGAGATCGAGGTAGTCGTCCAGAAAGATCCGACGCTCGTCGCTCAACTGCGACATACCGTGATCGGAGACAACGACGAACGTCGTGCGGTCGAGCAGCTCGAGCCGGCCGACGCCGGCGATGAGATCGCCCAGCGCCTGATCCAGATGCGCAGCGGCCTCCATGACCTGGGGTGAATCCGGACCCGACCGATGCCCAGCGGTATCGACCTCGCTGAAATACACCGTCACGAACGAGGGCTGCGCGTGGGCTGGAAGGGCGAGCCAGTCGATGACTTGTCTCACGCGATCTTCATTTGGCACTGCGTCGTCGAACGGCCGCCAATAGGTTGGTCTGACGCCGCCTATCAATGCTTCTGATCCCGGCCAGAACATCGAGGCCGAACGTTGGCCTTGCCGGATCGCCGTCACCCACACGGGTTCACCGCCCCACCACCGAGAGTCCTTCGCCGTCTCAGCCGACATCGTGAAGCGCTCTGGGAACCCCGGCTCGATCATGACGTTGGCCACGATCCCGTGGTGCTCGGGATACAACCCGGTGACCAGCGTGTAGTGGTTGGGAAACGTCTTTGGCGGAAACGACGGGATCAGACTGGAAGCGCGGACGCCACGCGCCGCCAATGCGCGCAGATTCGGCGCACTGGCTCGATCGATGTAGTCCCACCGCCACCCGTCCAAGGAGACGAGCACCACCAGCGGATGCGAGGCTGCGCGTCCGCACGCGGTCGACATGAACGCCGCCAACACAACGACGAGCAGACAAACGGCATGCTTCGGGCTCTGGGTGTTTCGCATGGCCCTCGTCGACGTGGTTTAGTCCTTCGGCTTGAACAGACGCGTGAACAGCTGGCGCCGGTCGAGCGTACGCTTGGGATCCGCTTCAGGCTCGGTCGCGCTGATGAGGCGCTCGAGGCGCGCCGCAGCGCTGTCGAAATCGTAGAACGCCGTCAACTGGTCGCGCGTGGTGACCGAGATGTCGTTCAACAGTGGACGCATTCGCTCGTGAGGCAGCGGGCGGTTGATGCACCTGTCCCGGAAGGTCAGACATCGCCGCTGCTCGACCCGGCAGTTGGCTGCAATCTGACGCAGGAGATCGATCTGCGATCGTCTCACCTGCTGCGGCAGCTCGCCGGCAATGCGATGGCACGCGGCGACCACGTCTTCAATCGCGGGAATGAAGAAGTCGAGATACTCGAACACGGCCGCCGGGTTTTCGAGGAACGACTGTTCCGCTTCGACCCGATCTCGCTGGCTGCGCAGCATCTCGAGCGTGTTCATTGCATCGGTCTTGCGAAGACCCAGCTGCTCGATGACGTCGTGCACGGTGGGTTGGTCGTTGCGGATCTCCGGCATCTGAAATCAGGGGGATCAGAAGTATCTGAGCAGACCCTCGAGGGCCGTCAGCAGAACATCCGCGAGTTGACGCACGAATGGCGAGATCTCACCGTCGTTCACGGCAGTCGCCACAGTCACCGGACTAGTCAGGAACAGCCAGATAGTCGCCACCGCGAGCACGATTACCAACAGCGCGATGGCACCGAACAGGCTGAGCCCGATCCGCTCGTAACGCATCAGTTCGCGGGCCTCAATGAAGAATAGCCTACGGCGCACCAGGAACCGGCGCGACGCATCTGACGTGCTAGAAGGTGTCGGCAGCCAGCATCGAGGGCGCGCCCAGGTCGAGCTTGGGCAGGTCCTGTGCGACCGCGTTGTAATCGCCTACGACGAGCGTCGTCAGGCGTTCCGGATTCAGATACTGGCGTGCTACGCGCATGACATCGTCAGATGTGACGCGCTCCACGCGGTCGACGAACTCATCGAAGTAGTTGTCCGGCAGATCGTAGAGCGCGAGCTGGGTGGCGGCACGTGCGAGTTGTTCTGCGGTCTCGAAGTTGCGCGCGTACCCGCGGGTCAGCGCGGCAACACCGAGCGCGAGCTCCTCCGACGACGCCGGACGCCGCTCGCGAATGTCTGCGATCTCGGCGAGCGATTCGTGAATGGCCTCCGCCGTTGCAGCCGTCTGCACGCTGACGTGCAGCAGAAAGGGACCGGGCAGCCGCCTGAAATCGAACGCAGTCCGCGCCCCGTAGGTGAATCCTTTCTCTTCCCGCAACTTCAAGTTGATGCGACTGACGAACTGCCCGCCAAGCACCATGTTCGCCGCGACGAGCGCGTGATAGTCCGGTGTGCTGCGAGACGCCGCCACATGCCCGATGCGCAGTTCGGACTGGGGCGCGCCTGGACGCGAAATGAAATTGAGGCGCGGGGCTGCAGGCAGGGCCGTGGCCACTGCGGGCGGCGCGGTGGTCGCGCCGGTCCAGCCTGCAAATGCGGCGTCAACGAGGTTCGCCACCTCCACATGGTCGCAATCGCCAGCCACAACCAGCGTGGCGTCGGCTGGCCTGAGCTGTCCGGCATGAAACGCACGGGCATCGTCGATCGAGAGCGCCGAGAGCGATGCCTCGCTGCCAAGCGGCGTATGCCCGTAGGGATGCGTGCCGTAGAGCAGCCGCATGATTGCGCGATCCGCGACGGCACCCGGCATGTCGCGCAGCTGCATCAAGCGGTGCAGTCGCTGCTGACGAACACGCGCGAAGTCTTCCTCTCGCATCGACGGCCGGACGACCATGTCTGCGAGCATCGAGATCGCCGGTTTCAGGAATCGACTGAGGACCGTGACCGTCAGCAACGTCGCGTCTGGACCGATGTCCGAGTCCAGCTGCGCGCCGATCCGGGCGAGCGACTCATGGACGTCGATAGACGACAGCGCACCCGTGCCTTCGTCGAGCATGTCCGTCGTGATAGCCGCCAGCCCTTCTCGTCCAGGCGGATCGTCGGCGGCGCCGCGGCGCACGAGCAGCATGACCGTCGCCACGGGAATCGACACGTGACGCACACTCCACACGCGCAGGCCGCTCGAGAGCGTCGACCGTTCAATCGCCGGGAATGCGAACGGCGGAGTCCTGCCGGGTACCGGAAGCCGGCTGCGATCGACGGTCATCGGTGCCTTCATGAAACCAGGGATGGACGCGAGTCGGCCAGCGCGTAGACAGTTTTGCCTGCAGGCACGATGCTCAGCGCAATGCGATTGGCGCTGGTCAAATAGCGCGCGACCGCCCCGCGCAGCGATTCGGCG